>JAFRUW010000261.1 GCA_017438675.1 Oscillospiraceae bacterium
CTCGCATTCGGCCTTTATGATTTCTGTTCGTCAGGTCAGAGTTTTGCCGCTGCCTTCCTTCAGATTCCGCCTCACGACGGACACCCTTGGCTTTGGCTAACGCTTCCCACTGCCGGGCGCGTTCGGGACTTTCACCCTATAGAACGTGCGCTCGCCGGGCGCACTGAGAAATCTGGCATCCGGGATCTTCCGGATGCCGGACTGAATTTTACTCTGCAAACAACGGCGTGGAAAGGTATCTGTCGCCGGTATCCGGTAAAAGGGCGACGATCGTCTTACCCTTGTTCTCCCGCCGCTTTGCCAGCTGAACCGCGGCCCAGACCGCTGCGCCGGAGGAGATTCCGACCAGGACGCCCTCCGTGCGGCCGACCTTTTTTCCCGCCGCAAAAGCGTCCTCATTTTCCACGGCAATGATTTCGTCATACACGGCCGTGTTCAGCACGTCCGGAACAAAGCCGGCGCCGATCCCCTGAATTTTGTGGGCACCTGCCGTTCCCCTGGAGAGCACGGGCGAGCCGGCGGGTTCCACGGCCACAACTTTTACCGCCGGATTCTGCTCCTTGAGATACTCGCCAACGCCTGTGATCGTTCCACCGGTCCCGACGCCGGCAACAAAGATATCCACCTTCCCATCGGTATCCGTCCAGATCTCCGGACCGGTCGTCGCCCTGTGGACGGCGGGATTCGCCGGGTTGACAAACTGCCCGGGGATGAAGGCATCGGGGATCTCCCCGGCCAGTTCGTCAGCCCTGGCAATGGCACCTTTCATGCCCTTGGAGCCCTCGGTAAGCACCAGCTCTGCGCCGTAGGCCTTCATCAGCTGTCGACGCTCCACGCTCATGGTTTCAGGCATGACGATGATGATCCGATAGCCTCTTGCCGCCGCAACGGAAGCAAGTCCGATGCCGGTGTTGCCGGAGGTGGGTTCGATGATTACGGAGCCCGGCTTCAGCAGCCCTTTCGCCTCCGCGTCGTCGATCATTGCCTTGGCGATGCGGTCTTTGACGGAGCCGGCGGGGTTAAAGTATTCCAGTTTCGCAAGGATCGTGGCTTCCAGGCCTTCTTCTTTTTCAAGCTTTGTGAGCTCCAGCAGCGGGGTCTTCCCGATCAGCTGATCTGCAGATGTATAGATGTTGGACATGGTGTTATCCTCCTGTTTTTATCGTATTGTTTTGGGGTATCTGTCTTTCGGGCAGGGGACAACATCGTTCTTTCAGCAGTATCATGGTCATGATTCCTTCCTCCCTGTTTAAACGCGGTCATGTTGTTTTCAGGTCACTCAAAATAAAGAAACCGGGAACCCCATCGGGTCCCCGGATAAAAGCGGTTTCACCGGAGGTCAAATGGGCATGGCAAAGCACACGCGCCTCTCACAGCGCATGTCACAACACATCATTCCGTTAACGATTGTCCTACGCATAGCTGCCTCCGGGTTAATTCCCTATTAACATAGTATGTTTATAGCACATTATTTTTCCCCTGTCAACACTTTTTAAAAAAACACCCCGCCGGATGACGGCAATGTCATTAAGATAGTGGCATTAACCGAAGGCGGGTTCCTGACGAAATGAGCACATCGGAGACGGTGTGCTCATTTTCACTCAAAAGTGCATGACAAAGTGGCAGACGGAAGTCTGCCGAAAAAAACACTATTCAAACGGAGAAGATTATGCTACTCTGTAAAGGAAGCTTAGAGCCTGTTTTGGTTTTAGCTTACGAGGCCTACTCCGACCGGGGCGAATGGGCGAAATATGCTTCGCAA
>JAFRUW010000021.1 GCA_017438675.1 Oscillospiraceae bacterium
GGGATCTATGTATTCCACGTTATTTGGAACGGTTAATGTTTCAAGGGAGGAGCAGTTTCTGAAGGCGCCTTCGAGAATCCATGTGAGCTTCTCGGGAAGTGTGACGCTTTTAAGGTTGGTGCAGTCGGCAAACACAAACTCCTGAATACAATCCAGATTTTTGGGAAGCGTGACGCTTGTGAGGGATGTGCAGCCCTCAAAGGAGTTCTGACCGATCTCCGTCACGGTGTCCGGGATGGTGACGGAGGTCAGCCCGCTGCAGAGGGCGAAGCCGTCGGTATACTCTCCGATCCTTGTCACCCCCTCGGGGATCACATAATCGCCGCTAAGGCCGCCGGGAGCCGTTTTAAGTACGGTTTTGTCCTTGCTGTACAGAACGCCCCGGGAGTCGCTTGAATAGTTGGGATTCTCCGGGTCCACATTTATAGCCTCAAGCTCGGTGCAGCCGTGGAAAACGCCCCATTCGATCTGGGTAACGCTTGCGGGGATGTTTACTGCCTTCAGGGAGGGGCAGTACTCAAAGGCCCGGGACTCGATGGTTTTCACTCCCTCGGGAATGATGACCTCCTCAAGGGACGTGCAGTATTCAAAAGTCCCGAGCTGAACAGTTTCCAGTGCGGAAGGGAGCCGGACCGATTTCAGTGAACTGCAGTTTGAAAAAGCCCAGCGATCAATATATGTCACACCGTCGGGGATGTCTATTGCGGCAAGAGAAGAACAGCCGCGGAAGGATTCATAGCCTATCTTTGTAACGCTGTCCGGAATTACGATCTCGGTCATGTTGGAGCAGTTCCAGAAGACCATGGCGCCGATGGAGGTTATGCCGTCCTCAATGATGACCTTTTTGATCCTGTTTCTGTTGAGAATAGCGTCACGGTTGCTGTCCCCTGTTTCGTCCCGTGTCTCCCAGACGTGCTCCCAATATCTGTAATCCATGGTGGCATACGAATAGTCCTTCATTTCGCCCTGGCCGGAGAGGGTGAGAGTGCCGTCCTCGGTGAGGATCCAGCTGATGTTGTCGCCCAGCTTGCCCACTGCCACCGCATGGTTGAGGGCTTCTGACAGGTATCCGAGCTTCAGCAGATCCTGGCTGTTAACCACGATCCTGACCGTGGCGTAATCGGTCTTCACAGAACCGGTAAAGCACACGCGGTCTGTATACATATCGAAACCCACGCCGTCAAAGGTGCAGTCCGCGATCTTTTCCCTGTCGTATTCATGGTCGGGCTTGTTGAAGAAGTACGTAAACTGGTTTTTGACACCGTTCACCGTACATACAAGGTCAAGCTTGTTGCCCAGGTCGTTGTATGTGGCGCCGGAGCCCGTGATCTCCCCGCCGAAGAGCTCCTCATCGGGGAAACGGCAATCCCGCATTTTCGCAGCAATGCTCTGCAGCTTTTCCTTTGCCGCGGACGCAGCCTCGGGGTGCTTTGCGGTAAATGAGGCGCAGTATTCATCGGTAAAGTCTTCCCTGTTTGCAAATTCAAGCAGCTCGTCACAGCTGTAAAACACCAGCGACAAATCTGTCACGTCACCGGTGGGGATGCCCTCATCGGGATCGTAGGATTTCCATGTGATATCGGCGTCCTTATAATCCAGCTCTATGTAGTACGGCCAGCTGTAGTACTCGTCGCCGGAAACATTGGTGGGGTAATAAGCCGTCGCGGCGACATTGATGAAAGCACCGGTATCCAGTATTCTGCTGATATATCCGCAGAATATAACAGTGGTGAGGGAAGTGCAGTTTTTAAACGCCCATGAGTCAACGGATTCTACAGACTTGGGGATGACGATGCTCTTAAGTGATGTGCAGCCGTTGAACAGGCCGCCGGATATCTCACTTGTCCTTTCGGACAGTTTCACATCGGTCAGGGAAGTGCATCCCACAAAAACAGCGCTGTCAAGGTTGAAAACGCTGTCGGGGACAGTGACGCTCTTCAGCGATGAGCAGTCACAAAAAGCCTCGCGCAAGATGTTATTTACACTGTCGGGGATAATGGCGTATTCAAGGGACGTGCAGCCGTAGAATGTGTATTCATCTATCGTTCTGAGCCCTTGGGGGAGCTCGACCCCGGTGAGTTTGGTACAGTTAAAGAAGGCGGCGGTATCAATGGTTTTTACGGTGTCCGGGATCGTATAATTCCCGGAAATCGACCGGAGAGCCATAATAAGTCTGCTTTTGCCGGCGTTGTACAGCACGCCCTTTTCATCGGCGCAGAAATACGGGCTGTCTTTATCCACTGTTATTTCGATGAGACTTTCGCAGTCCCCGAATACACCGGTCCCGATCTCTGAAACACTTGCGGGGATACTGACGCTTTTTATGGATGTGCACCCGGAAAACGCGCCATCCTCTATGGTCGTGACATTGGGAGGAATAACAAAGCCCGTCAGTCCGGAGCAGTCGTTAAAGGCGTATTCTTCAATCAATGTCACGCTGTCGGGAATGGTTATGCTTTTGAGGGAAGTACATGTGCTGAAAGCACTGCGCCCAATAACTGTAATAGTATCCGGAATCGAAACGCTTGTCAGCTCCTGACAGTGACTGAAAGCGTATCTTCCCACAGAGGTAACGCCCTTTTCGATAATGACCGTCTTTACCTGCTGGCGTTCTTCATAAGGGTATACCTGATATGTTCTCCAGGGGGCGGCGCTCCACTGATATGACGTCATGGGACCGGTGCCGGAGATGGTGAGGGTGCCGTCGTCCGTCAGCTTCCAGGTCACGTTTTCGCCGCATTCTCCTTTGGCGACAACCCTCGCCGCCAAAGCTGAGGCGGGAATAAGCGATACCGCCATCACGATACAAACCAACAGTGCGAGTAGCTTTTTTATCCTTTTCATTTGTTTTCTCCTTTCGCGCAGGCAAAACGACTGTGTTTTGATAGCCCGAAAAACGATTTGATTATATTACAGATCGCGCCCGCAGTCAAAGACTGAAAACCGGTATTGGGCGGGGCACCGTGCGAATCGTCGTCTTTGCGTTGTTTTGCTTATTTAATATATGTCCGCAAAACCGGTATTCTGGACACAAAAAACTGATATTTTTAAAAATATCAAATAATAAAAATAATTCAAATTTTCTCTTGAAATGCACAAATAATTCGTTTATACTGTGCGCAAAAGAGCACAAAACAGACATCCCGGGTTTTGTGAGCAAAACCCGGAAACAGATAGGAAAAAGCATCATGATTCTGAACGGCGAACAGCAAAAATTAATAGCCGGACTTTACACGGATATGTACGATCAGTTGTTCGCGTACGGGTTGGGTATCCTGAGGAACCGTCAGCAGACCGAGGAGGCGATACAGGACGCCTTCCGTATTGCCTGTGCCAAGGCGGACAGCCTGACGGCCAGCGAAAACAGACGGGGCTGGATAATGAACACGTTTAAATATGTCATACAGAACATGATCCGCTCCAACGCCAGAATAAGCCGGATGATGATAAACGCCTCGTCCATTGAGGATATGGCACTTGCCGCCCCCGATGACGGGCTGGAGCTCAAAGCGGCATGCTCGGATATACTCAATGCCGAGGACTACAGGCTCCTTGAAATGCTCGCCCTGGAAAAGTATTCTGTACTGGACGCTTCGGAGGAGCTGGGGATCACGCTGGAAGCATGCTACAAGAGGTTCCAGAGGGCGAGGGCAAAGCTGAGAAAAAAGCTTGAGGAGCAGTAGAAACGGTGTCCACAAATGACCGTGTTTGTACATATTTTAAATGAGGAGGTGTTAAGATGGCCGAATCTCCGGATATGAATATGTCCCGGTTCGACGGGATGAGCACAGAGAAGCTGAAGGATATACTGTATCAGGATTTCTTCCTGCAGGATAAAGAGGGATACAGCGCAGACGAGATACTGTATATCTCCGGACTGGTGGCGAAACGGGAAAAAACGACCCCGGGGCAGGAGTATCCCGACGCCGGGGACGAGTGGAAAGTCTTTGTTGAAAAGTACCTGCCGACGGCGGGGGAGAAATCCCTCTACGGCGACGACGCGACGGTGATGGCCGATCAGGAAAGTGCCGACATCGGGAAAAGACGCAGGACTCCCCGTGTTTTGCTGATTGCCGCGGTGCTTGCCGCCCTTCTGACCGTCTTTACAGTGACCGCCTATGCCCTTGGGTACGCTCCCTTTAAGGCTGTCGCCACATGGACAAAGGACCTTTTCGGATTTACGACGGAAGACCCGGAAGCAGCCGGGATGCAGGCAGAGATGGATAAAATCGGAATAACGGAGTTCAGTGCGCCGAAATACCTTCCGGAAGGCTTTGAACAGACAGGGCTGGATTCCATTGACATGGGCTACTACAGTTATCTCATCGCCTTCTATAAGGACTCCTCACACGTCGTTGCGATAACGGCTGTACAGCATTTTGATGACACCCACCTCATCCATTATCAGAAGGATGAGGCTCCGCCGGAGGTTATAGAGAGGGACGAAACGGAGTATTATTGTTTCACAAATGACGGTCATAACGTGGCAGTATGGATAAAGAACGGCGTCGAATACGGCGTATCCTCGGATCTGAGCAGGGAAGAAGTGCTGAAAATCGCTTTTTCCATGTCGTGACAAAGACAATGACCCGCAAAAGCGGGTGAACCGTATCGCTCCCGCAAGATGCACATGGGGGAATACACATCTTGCGGGGGCGACAGGCGTTTGCCCGCTGTAAAAGAACAAAAAAACGCGCACCGGTTTCGGTGCGCGTTTTGCGTCTTACGATTATTCGATTACCAGATACTCGTCTCTGCCGGGTCCGACGGAGACGTATTTGATTTTTGCGTTAACCTTTTCCTCAAGGTACCGTATGTAATCCTGAGCCTCTTTCGGAAGCTCCTCGTAACTCCGGCAGCCGGAGATGTCGCAGCTCCAGCCGGGGACGTATTCATATACGGGCTTCGCGTTTACAAGGTCCTCGCCGGAGGGGAAACGGTCTGTAAGGACACCGTTTACGTCGTACTTCACGCATACGGGGATGGACTCAAAGCAGGAGAGAACGTCCAGCTTTGTGAGGGCGATCTCATCGGCGCCCTGGGCCATGATGCCGAACTTTGACGCGGGAACGTCGAAGCCGCCCACACGTCTGGGCCTGCCTGTTGCAGCGCCGAACTCCGCACCAGCTTCTCTCAGCTTATTGCCCTCCTCACCGAACATCTCGCAGGTGAAGGGGCCTTCGCCTACGCAGCTTGAATAAGCCTTCATAATGCCGATGGTGAGATCCAGCTTCCTGCCGGGGATGCCCGCGCCGATGGGGGCGTAGGCCGCGATGGTGTTGGAGGATGAGGTGTAGGGGTAGATGCCGAAGTCGATGTCGCGGAGGGCGCCCAGCTGCGCCTCAAACATGACGGTCTTGCCGCTGTCGAGGGCGTCGTTTAAATACTCCGTGGTGTCACAGATGTAGTCCCTGAAGGCAAGACCGTACTTTGTAAGCCATGCCAGCATATCATCGGGATCGATGGGGCCTGCCTTGTAGCCGCCGTCAACAGTGAGGTTTTTCCACTCCACAATGGCAGGGAGGCGGCGCTTCACGTCCTCCATGTGGAGAAGGTCGCCCATGCGGAAGGACTTCTTCATATACTTGTCGGCGTAGACGGGGGCGATGCCGCGCCTTGTGGAGCCGAACTTCGCGTCACCGAGCCTGTCCTCTTCCAGAATGTCCATCTGCTTGTGGTAGGGCATGCAGATGGTGGCCCTGTCGCTGATCTTCAGGTTTTCCGGGGTGATTCTGATGCCCGCGTCGGTAAGGCGCTTCACCTCATTGTAAAGGTGCTCAAGGTCGATTACCATGCCCTGACCCATGATGTTCACGGTGTCATCGCGGAGGATGCCGGAGGGCAGCAGGTTCAGGATGAACTTGCCCTTGTCATTCACCACAGTGTGACCGGCGTTGTTGCCGCCCTGATAACGGGCAACGATGTCATAATCCCGGCTCAGCAGGTCAACCATCCTGCCCTTGCCTTCGTCGCCCCAGTTGATACCGACTATTGCAGTTAACATAATTCTTTCTCCATTCTATGTATTGTAGGGAAATGCCGGCGGAAAAACCGCCGTTATTGGTTTGTATGATAGATGCGTGTCTTTTTTATTATAGTGTCTTTATTGACATAATCTGTTCACCGCTCATGCCGCGGGGCAC
>JAFRUW010000262.1 GCA_017438675.1 Oscillospiraceae bacterium
ATGAGAAGCAAAAAAGCAAGTATGCCGCACAGAGCCATTAGAATCAGTGTGCGGCTGAGTATTATTTTATTGGAGCGCCTGTTCGCGGCTCCGCTTCCTGTATTCGCCATCTGGGTACCTCACTTGAAACGCCGTATCGGGTCAGTAATTATAATGACCCGAATGTTAAAAATATTCCAACAGTGAGGACAGAAAATCCTTAAAGCCGGACAGGAATCCGGTATTATCCGTTTCTTCCGGGACAAGTATCTCCGCCCTGTCCACGTTCGTCATGGAGAGAAAAGTCACACTGTCGGAGCCCTGCCGGATCATGCCCAGCTTTTTCGTGGCGTATTTCTCTATCTCCGTCAGGTTGAAGGTTTTTTCGTATTCTATTTTAAGTCTTGCCTCAACCTCCGAAAGGTCGGCGATCCTCGACTCGATCCGGGCTGTCTCATCGGAAATCTCGGTAAGCTGGAGCCTAGCCAGCAGGACGAACACCATCATCACCGCAAACAGGACGAACCCCGCAGCCGCGAAGAAGGATATGCCCGAGGCGGGCTGATTCACGGCGTACGCTCTTGCCTTTGTACGTCTCTCAGCCTGGGGCTGATCCTCATACTCTCTCTTTGGGAGGGCATTCAGATCGTAGGCCACATTCCCGTACACGGCGTAATCCGCGGCGTCGCCGTAACCGGTATTAACTTTGAATCCCTCTCTCGCCATGGTAAGTCCCTTTAAACTCTTTCCGCAACCCTCAGCTTTGCGCTCCGTGAGCGTGGATTGCTTTCCAGCTCATCCTTCTCCGGTGTGATCGGCTTCCGGGAAACCGACCTCAGCGTCTGTCTGAAACCGCAAACGCACACCGGAAAGTCCGGCGGGCATGTGCAGCCCTTTTCTCTCGCGTGTATTGCGTTTTTAACAAGTCTGTCCTCAAGTGAATGAAAGCTTATGACGCACAGTCTCCCGCCGGGGTTCAGCATGTTGGCTGCGTCCCCAAGCATCAGAGCTATGGAATTGAGCTCGTCATTCACCGCTATTCTTATACCCTGGAACGTCCTCTTCGCAGGGTGCTGTTTCTCTCTTAGGGCCGCCGCCGGCATTGCGGACTTCACGGCGTCCACAAGCTCAAATGTGGTGTTGATCGGCCCTCTCTCCCGGCGCTTCACGATCTCCGCCGCGATCCTGTGGCTGTACCGCTCCTCGCCGTACTCAAACAGCGCCCGCCTCAGCTCATCCTCCGGCCACTCGTTCACCACGTTCCACGCGGTGAGGCCCTGGCTCTTGTCCATCCTCATATCAAGGGGCGCGTCGTTCATATAGGAAAAGCCCCGTTCGGAGTCGTCAAGCTGGGGCGACGACACTCCCAGGTCAAACAGCATGCCGTCGGCCTTTTCTATACCGAGACCGGCAAGCAGCTCTCGGAGCTCACTGAAATTGCCGTGAACAGCGGTGAACCTGTCGCCGTAAGGCGCAAGCCTCTCCCCTGCCTCCCGGATGGCGGTCATGTCCCTGTCGATACCGATAAGTCTGCCCGTGGTGAGGCGCTTCGCTATCTCAACGGAGTGGCCTCCCCTGCCAAGGGTGCCGTCCACATATATACCATCGGGCTTTATCTGAAGCCCCTCGATGCATTCATTAAGAAGCACCGGCGCGTGTCCGTATTCCATCAGAAGTCAAGCTCCATAAACACTTCGGCAATATTCTCCGGAGTTGTTTCGATATTGTCGATCTTTGCCCATGTATCAGCGTCCCAGAACTCGGCGCACTCGCCGTTGCCGACGACTGCCACATTCTTTGTCAGTCCCGCGTAGTCTCTCAGGGACTGGGGAAGGAGTATCCTGCCCTGACTGTCAAGCTCGCACTTGGCGGCGTGGGAAAACAGGGGTCTCATCTTGATCTGCTCCGCCCTTGTCCGGGATTTGATCTTCTCCATGACCCGTCCCCAGCTTTCGCCGGAATAGGCGCAGAGGCATTTTTCCATGGAAATCGTGACGATAAAAACGTCGCCCAGTTCTTCACGCAGCTTGGCAGGGATGAATATTCTGCCCTTGGCGTCAAGGCTGTGCTGGTATATTCCGGTCATGCCGAGCATAATTCTCCCCACCTTTCACCATAGCGCTCCACTTTCCACCACTTTGATGACCTTATTATAAAGTAAGGCAAAAAAAAATGCAATACCCAAGATAATATTTTTTGAGTTTTTTTGTGGATTATTTCCGTAGATTTCCGGCGGCAGCGTCGAATATCCGTCATTGTATAAAAAAGAAGCGGGCATCCTGCCCGCCAGAAACGCACCGCACCCGCCCGGAAACACGCACCGCACCCCGTAGGGGCGATCATTGATTTTCCACATTTCAGATCTTTTTTAATTCGTCAGAATTAAAAAATGCCGCCATTTACCGTTTGCAATTTGCAATTTTCAATTTGTTCCTCCGCTCATGCCGCGGGGCACATACTTTCTCGTTTGAGAAAGTATGCAAAGCAAACCTCGTCGCAGCAGGCTTCAC
>JAFRUW010000263.1 GCA_017438675.1 Oscillospiraceae bacterium
GGACAGGGAGCTGAAGTACGTGCATGTGGCCGGGACAAACGGCAAGGGTTCCACCTGCGCCTGCATAGCCTCCGTCCTGACCGAGGCGGGATATAAGACCGGGCTCTTCACCTCGCCGTACATCATGAAGTTCAACGAGCGGATGCAGATCGACGGGGAGTACATCTCCGACGAGGATCTGGAGAAGTATACCGACATAATCCGGCCCTTTGCAGACGGCATGGAGGACAAGCCCACGGAGTTTGAGCTTATCACCGCCGTGGCAATGGAGTATTTCCGCAGCGAGGGCTGCGATATAGTTGTGCTGGAGGTGGGTCTCGGCGGCGAGCTTGACTCCACAAACGTCATCGACCCGCCCGAGGCTGCTGTCATCACCTCCATTGGCCTGGATCACACCGCACAGCTCGGCAGTACAATCACTGATATCGCCATGGCGAAGGCGGGGATCATCAAGCCCGGCTGCGACGTGGTCATAAGCGGAGGCGACGCTGAGGCCGACGCTGTGTTTGAAAGGGTCTGCGCTGAAAGAGGATGCAGGCTGCATAAGGTCGACAGAGATAAGATCAACGTGAAGTCCGAAAGCCTGAAGGGTATCTCTTTCGACTACGACAGCCACAAAAACATAACGATACCCCTTGTGGGCACATACCAGCCCGTAAACGCCTCAACTGCCGTAACGGCAATCGACGTATTGAGGGAAAAAGGCTGGAAGATAAGCGAAAAAGACCTGAAAAAGGGCCTTAAAAAGGTGAAGTGGCCAGGCAGGTTTGAAGTCCTCAGCGAAGATCCCCGGGTCATACTTGACGGCGCGCACAATCCACACGGCATGACTGCCACAGTGGAGAGCCTGAAAACGTATTTCCCGGACAGAAAGGGCGTTTTCGTGGTCGGCGCCATGGCGGACAAGGACGTTGCTGCCATGGCGGAGCTGCTGGCGCCCATAGCGGAAAAGGTCATCACCGTCGTGCCGGACAATCCCAGAGCAATGAAGGCGCCGGAGCTTGCGGCAGTTTTTGCAGGTTTTGAAGTTGACGCGGAGCCTGCGGACAGTATAGACGAAGGCGTAAAACGCGCCTTTGAGCTCCGGAAGGGCGGGAGCTATATATGCGCTCTCGGCTCACTGTATTTTTCCGCAGACGTCAGAAGGGCGGTAAAAGAGGCCGTGACAGAAAATAATGCTTGACGAATGAGCGGCAAAGCGGTTAAAATTGATTAAGAGATTTTGAATTTTTCCGCAGGGCGGTATTTAAGGAATATGAGGTGCAATTATGAAACCGAAGGTTTATTTTTCAAAAGAGATCACACCTGAAAAAGTAGTGGAAATGTATCATGCGCTGGGGATTGAGCTTGAAGGCAAAGTAGCGGCAAAGCTGCACTCCGGCGAAAAGGGGAACCAGAACTTCCTTGGACCCGATTTCTGGAGACCGATTATCGAAGAGGTTGACGGGACAGTGGTAGAGTGCAACACCGCATACGGCAAGGCCTTCGGCGGCGTCCGCGACTACACCGAGGAGCATCTTCAGCTCATCGAGGAGCACGGCTGGTCAAAGGCGTTCAGATTCGACCTGATGGACGCCGAGGGACCTGATATCATCTGGGACATTCCCGACGGCCACGTTCTCAAGGATAACCATCTGGGCAAGAACATCCTGAATTACGACTCCATGCTGGTGCTGGCTCACTTCAAGGGCCACCCCCAGGGAGGCTACGGCGGAGCGCTGAAGCAGCTTTCCATCGGCTGCGCTTCCCGTGAGGGCAAGGCGCTGATCCATTCCGGCGGCGCTTCCGACGACAATATAAAGGCGTGGCAGCTCCACGCGGATCAGGACTCCTTCTGCGAGGCAATGGCGGACGCCGCGTCCACCGTGGTGCGTCACTTTGAGGGAAAGATCGCGTTCATCAACGTAATGAAGAATCTGTCTGTTGACTGCGACTGCTGCGCGGTGGCTGAAGATCCCTGCATGGAGGACATAGGTATCCTTGCGTCCCTTGACCCGGTGGCCATCGATCAGGCCTGCATCGACAAGATCTACGCCGCGACGGACGACCCCGGTCAGGCTCACTTTATCGAGCGCGTGGAGACAAGAAAGGGCATCCACACCATCGAGGCGGCGGCTGAACTTGGAATAGGCTCAAGAGAGTACGAGCTCATAGAAATGTAAATCACAGAGAAAAACCGGAGGACAATATGGATATAGTGTGTTTGGATATGGAAGGCGTTCTTGTTCCCGAGATATGGATCGCTTTTTCCGAGGCAAGCGGCATTCCCGAGCTGAGAAGGACAACAAGGGACGAGCCGGATTACGACAAGCTGATGAAGTTCAGGCTGGACATTCTTGACAGGAACGGCCTGACCCTGAAGGAGATACAGGAGACCATAGCGAAGATAGACCCCAGGGAA
>JAFRUW010000264.1 GCA_017438675.1 Oscillospiraceae bacterium
TGAGCGCGGGCATTAAGAACGTCACCATGTGCGACCGCAAGGGCGCCATCTATGAGGGACGTGAGGGCCTCAACTGGATCAAGGAGGAGATGGCAAAGGTCACGAACCTTGAGAAGAAGGCCGGTTCCCTGGCTGACATGCTTGTGGGCGCCGACGTGTTTATCGGTGTATCCGCACCGGGCACAGTCACCACCGAGATGGTAAAAACAATGAATCCCGGCGCCATCATCTTTGCATGCGCCAATCCCACACCGGAGATATTCCCCGATGACGCCAAGGCAGGCGGCGCGGCTGTTATCTCCACCGGACGCAGCGATTTCCCCAACCAGATCAACAACGTTCTGGCATTCCCCGGTATTTTCCGCGGCACCTTCGATGTCCGTGCCAGCGACATCAATGAGGAAATGAAGATGGCGGCGGCAGAAGCCCTCGCAAACCTCATTTCCGACGAAGAACTCAGCGCGGATTACATCATCCCCAAGGCCTTTGACGAGCGTGTCGGCCCCGCAGTTGCAAAGGCTGTTGCCGAGGCCGCAAGGCGTTCCGGCGTAGCAAGACTGTGATTAACCGTAAGTGACAGAAATATGAAAGGAGAGTCCCATCATGGCTAAACTGGACAAGAAAGAACCGTATAAGCTATTCAACATCCCCTGGTACTATTTCGCCATCTTCTCCGTAATTGTACTTCTGGCGACTGTTATCGGGGTGCTTCCGCAGGGCATGGCAGGCTGCTTTGCCTTTATGATCGTCTTCGGCACGCTCCTCAACGAGCTGGGCGACAAGCTGCCCATTGTCCGTTCATATCTCGGCGGCGGCGCTATCGTCATCATCTTCGGCATGGGCTTCCTGAGATATAAAAACTTCTTCGGACTGTTCGATCTCTTCACAAAGGCCAATGCCGACGGCGTGACCTATACAGCTCAGCTCATGAGCAATATCGACAGCTTCTTCAAGCCCACCGGCGCGTTCCTTGACTTTTACATTGCGGCCCTGATCTGCGGCTCGATCCTGGGCATGAACCGCAAGCTCCTTATGAAGGCTGCGGCCCGTTACTTCCCGGCAATCTTCGGCGGCATCGTTCTCGCTTTCGGCCTTGCGATGCTGGGCGGTGCGATCACCGGCTTCGGCGTTGTCCGCGCACTTCTGCTTATCGCTCTTCCCATCATGGGCGGCGGCATGGGCGCCGGTGCGGTACCGCTGAGCAAGATATTTGAGTCAACGGGAACCATGACGGCGGAGCAGGCTATATCGATAATGAACCCGGCTGTCGCAATAGGCAACGCCACGTCGATAGTTCTTGCCGGCCTTATCGTAAAGATCCTTGTCAGCAAGAAATGGAACGGTCAGGGCGCTCTTATGCAGTCCGGTGTTACCGATCCTTCCGAGCTGGAGATCAGCCCGGAGATGCAGGCAAAGCGCGACAATGTTTCTGTTCTAAATCTCGGCGTCGGCCTGTTTACGTCCTGCACCTTCTTCGCCTTCGGATACATAGTCTCAAAGCTCTGGTCCACGCTTGTTCCCGCTGTCGGCATCCACGCCTACGCCTGGATGATCATTACGGTGGCAATATGCAAGATATTCAACCTCCTGCCGGAGAAGATAGAGATATGCTGCTATCAGTGGTTCCAGTTCATTATGAAGAATCTGACGACCACCTTGCTCGTAGGCATCGGCCTGTGCTACCTGAGCCTCGATGTTGTTATCGAGACCTTCAGCCTCCAGTACCTGCTGCTCTGCTTCCTCACATGTATCGGCGCTGTTGTCGGCGCGGGCCTTGTGGGCAAGCTTGTCGGCTTCTACCCGGTTGAAGCCGGTATAACGGCAGGCCTCTGTATGGCTAACATGGGCGGCACCGGCGACGTTGCGGTTCTTTCCGCCGCTGACCGTATGGAACTCATGCCCTTCGCTCAGATATCCTCACGACTGGGCGGCGCCATCATACTCATCATAGGAAGCCTGATGCTGTCGCTCCTGGGCGGTATGCTATAACCGCTTAAACAAACCGAAAAGGGGCTGTCGCTTAAGGCAGCCCCTTTTTAAAGGAGGAAGATAAATGTCGG
The DNA here is from genome assembly GCA_017438675.1 of Oscillospiraceae bacterium. Lineage (GTDB taxonomy): Bacteria > Bacillota > Clostridia > Oscillospirales > Oscillospiraceae > SIG495. Next base: position 2,061 of record JAFRUW010000264.1, read on the forward strand.
AATGTGGTAAATGTGGGGCATCGGACGCCAAGTATTCCTTCAGGATGCTTGAGGTGCAGACTCTTCATGTGCGTGATTTTACAAGAGATAACAGGGTACAGGCGCTGGGACTGTTTCATGACGGGTGCGTCTGCAAGCGGTGCGCGGTAGATGAGCTTGATATAATCATCCATCCGCGCAATACGCTTATAAAAAAGCTGCTGCCTTTTGTCGGGGTTCTCATATTCGGGATCCTGGTCCTGATATTCACATGGGGCATAGCCAGGGCGTTTACGGTGCTGGGAATTGCCGGAATTCTGTGCGGTATTCTCGGCATTGGCTCCATTATCAACACAATTAACAAGAAGCGGAAGGAATACGCCTTCATGGAATACGATGAAGCGGAAAGACGGGCGGCGTGGGAATGCATGCTGTCGGTCCTTCCGAAGAAGATCGGCGACAATGATATGACGTATATTCCCATTGATGAGAAGACGCTGAAAATGAAAAACGGCGATCTGATGATCCTCTACGATCTGCTTCCCGATATTGCGAAAAAGGCGTGGAACATGATCCACGGAAAAGAATAGATAAAAAGCGTCCGCCCCGGACGCTTTTTTAATTGCAAATTATGAATGAAAAATTAAA
>JAFRUW010000265.1 GCA_017438675.1 Oscillospiraceae bacterium
ATCCTTTATCATCTTCCAGAGAATGCGGGTCATTTCGTCGCCGTCCATCTCAACAAGAGGGGTGGTCATTTTTATTCTTTCCATAGTCTTCTCCTGATTTGATTAGTGTTTTTCGCAATTATGGGAAGCGTCGGCGCCCTTATATAAAGGGAGCTGTCACCGAATGTGACCGAGGGATTGTATTTGCTTATTTGTTCTGATTTGCGTAGTAATTAATGAGGCAGCCGTCGAGAATAATGGTCTTTTCGTCCTCGGTGAGGCCCTTTACGTAAAGCGTTATTGGTTCAACGCTTCCGTCGGCGCGGATGACTTTGGCGGGGAACTCCTCGCGGCCGGATTCGATGCCATCGCGGACGCCGGGAACAAAAACATAATCCCCGGGAGCATATTCAAAACCGGTATCCTTATCAATCGTAAAGGGGAGGATGCCCCAGTTTATGCAGTTGGAGCGGTAACGTTTTGTGGCGAATTCGTAGCAGATATTGCCGAAGCCGCCCAGCACCTTCTGACATGAGGCGGCCTGCTCACGTGCTGAACCGTCGCCGGGCTTGTTGGCGAAGATGCAGGAGCCGAACTGGGTGTTATCCATCAGCTCAGCCTCGTTTCCAACCTTTGAAAGCACGTTTGCAAGTGCGTCCGGGGAATTACCCGCTCTGCGCTCCGCTTCAAGCGCGGCGGCAGCCTTAGCCCGGGAAACGTACTCGGGAACACGGCGGGACAGTGTGAACTCAGCCAGCCTCAGGGGATTGGAGCGGTAGGATGATGTCTCACCGGAGGGGATGAGCTCGTCAGTGGTGGTGACGGGGTCATGGATGACAGCCGCAAGCTCAAGGAGTAGATTGTCGGCAAGGGGGTACATCTTCGGCCAGTCGGTAATGTTGGGCCCCATGATCAGTTCCACAGAGGGATCGGCCTTGCCGTAGCCGTAGTACAGGCGGTTTTCATAGACCTTCTTGTCAAAGTGGTACTCATGGGGAGTGTAATCGTAATCTATATCAGTGGCGGCTGTTATCTTTCCGCCGTTTGCGGCAGTTGCCGCAATGCTTCTGGCATCCATGAGGCAGACGCCGGCGAACTGACCGTCGCCGGGCTTGGAGCCTTCACGGTTGGGGAAGTTGCGGGTGGTGTGACGGAGACTCAGGCAGTTATTGGCCGGAACGTCGCCCGCGCCGAAGCAGGGGCCGCAGAAGCTTGGCTTTATTACAGCTCCGGTCCTGAGGAGATCGGAGGTTGCGCCGATCCTGGTGAGCTCAAGACTTACGGGGACGCTGGTGGGGTAAACCGACAGGGAGAAGTAGCTGTTGCCTGTGCTCTTGCCCCTGAGGATAGCGGCAGCCTCGTCGATGTTGTCGAACAGGCCGCCGGCGCATCCGGCGATAACTCCCTGATCCGCCCATACTCCGCCGTCACGGATCTTGTTTTTAAGGCTTGGGGAGGCCTTCTTAAACCGGTTCCTGGCCTCGTTCTCCACGCCGGCGAGGATCTCTTCGGCGTTTTCCAGGAACTCGTGGATGGTGTAGGCGTTGGATGGGTGGAAGGGCAGAGCGATCATGGATTCCACCTTATCCAGCTCCACGGTTATCATGCTGTCATAATAAGCAGCCTCGCCGGGATGGAGCTCCCTGAAGTCATCGGGACGCCTGTGGGTCTCATAGAAGCACTTTGTTATCTCATCGGTCTCCCAGATGG
>JAFRUW010000266.1 GCA_017438675.1 Oscillospiraceae bacterium
CCTGTGTTGTACGTTCCCGAAAGATCCGCCACCGCGCCGGCAATGTCCTCCTTGCGCCTTGACACGGCCACTCTCTTCATCAGCTCGTTATAGTAAAGATCCGCGTCGATGGGAAGCTCCACGGTTTTCCCCAGCCAGGCGGAAAGGTGCATGGCGTTTGAAATTGTGAGGCCGTTGATGCCCTCTTCGCCGCCGGCCACCATCGGTTCGTCCCTCAGAATGGCTGCCGCAAAAGCGTTCAACACGCCAACGTGCTGCGGCGACAGGCCGTCGGTCTCCACCTCCACCGTCTTGCATTTCGGGGAGCCGAAGGGGCTGGTGTTCGTTCTGCTGAACTCGGGCTCGAACATTTCAAGCTCGGTCATGTAGAGCTTGCCGTTTTCCGCAAGGAGCTTGCCGCCCTCAAGGGTGATCTCAAATCTGTTAGTGCCGGGGGCGTCGCCCGTGGTGGTGATGAAGCAGCCTGTCGCACCGTTTTCATACTCCACAAAAGCAGTAACGTCGTCCTCTACCTCGATGTCGTGCCACGTGCCGAAATACATGTGGGCAGTCACCTTCTTGGGCATGCCGCAGATCCACTGCCAGAGGTCCAGGTTGTGGGGGCATTGGTTAAGAAGGACTCCGCCGCCCTCTCCGCTCCAGGTGGCTCTCCAAGCGCCGGAATCGTAGTACGCCTGGGGACGGTACCAGTTTGTGATGATCCAGTTGGTCCTCTTTATGGCGCCAAGCCTCCCGCTCTTGACGATCTCACGCATCTTGCGGTAGACGCAGTCGGTCCTTTGGTTAAACATCATGCCGAACTTCGCCTTGCTGTGTTTTGCGGCCTCGTTCATCTCCTCGACCGCTTTCGTATAAACTCCCGCTGGCTTCTCGCACATGACGTGAATGTTTCTCTTAAGGCACTCGATAACGTACTTCGGGTGTGAGTAGTGGGGCACCGCAATTATGCAGGCGTCAATGAGCCCCGAGTCCAGCATCTCATTCGCATCCGTGAAGCAGGCGATCTCGTCCTTGGTGGCCCCCTGCGCCCAGTCGAGCCTGTCCTGTTTCAGATCACAGACCGCCGTCACACGGATCTCCGGGCACCTTCCCTGCTCAATGTGAGTGAGGTGGCCGCTTCCCATGTTTCCGACGCCGATTATACCCATTCTTACGTAATCCATTGCACGATCCTCCATTTTTTAAAGCCGGTTTTATTCTCAAAACCAATGCGTTTCTCAGTTAAGCCCCCAGGACGTCAGCCGCCTGTAGCTCCTCTTCAGGCACTCGAAGGGGTCCTCGCCGTTGCAGTCGTCCTGCTCCACCAGCAGGTACTCCGTGCCCGCATTCTCCGCCTCGTAAAGGACTCTGGAAAAGTTTATATTTCCCTCGCCCACCACGGCCATTCTCTGCCTGTTTTCAAATATCGACATATCCTTAAGGTGTATTGCCGGAACTCTTCCCCTGAGATTTTTGATCCACTGGGCCGGGTCTCCTCCGCCGAACTGCACCCAATAGGTGTCCACCGTAAAGCCCATCTCCTCCGGCGTAAAAGCCGCTGCAAGCCTCTCCATGATCGTAATGCCACCCGCGTCCTTTGCAAACTCAAACTGATGGTTGTGGTACATAAAATAGAGTCCGCTCTCCGCTATCATCCGGGCCGCCGGCTTAAAATCGTTTATAAACGCATCCGGATCCGCTTTCTGAAATCCCCCCGGCATGGCGCCGATACCCACAAGCTTTGACCCGAATATTTTATGATTTTCGATCACAGCCGCCGTATCGTTTTTAATGGCATCCGGGTTCGTATGCGTAAGAATGCACGAAAGCCCGTTCCTGTCAAGCTCATCCCTCAGCCACTTCGCCTCAAAAGGACACGTGCCGCTGACCTGAACGTATTTATAACCAATGTCCGCAACTTTTTTAAGTGTCTCGCTGAACCCCTCAAGGTCCCTGCAATACTCTCTTACCGTGAACAGCTGCGCGCCTACTCTCATAACTTCAAAACCTTTCCGACCGCATACCGGTCTTTCCTAAATATCCTTCACTGACCAATGAACTCAGCCGAGCCCCTTGATCTCAAACGAACGCATTGAGCTCAAATGAGCCCTTTTATCGCCGCCACCGCAGCGTCAAACGCCTCGTCGGAGCTCCCGTAAGCATTTCCGATGTTGCTCTTCTCGCCCGCCTGTTCCAGGCTGCCCAGTCCCGCAAAAACTCTTAAGTGGGGCTCCACCGTCAGGACGCCTTCTTTGAACTCTTTGAGAAGCTCCGGTATGTGTCCGTCGCCCCTCCCCGCGGGAACGATCTCACCGCTCCCCGAAAGAGCGTCCTTTATGTGCATATAGTCAACGTAGGGCTTCAGCAGCCCCATGGCCTTCACCGTGTCCTCGCCGGCCTGCACAAAGTTGGCGGGATCGAAAACTGCCCGTATCCCGGGAAGCGCCTTGTGTAGTTTCAGACATAGAGAGGCTTTTTCACCGAAAATGCCCTTTTCGTTTTCATGACATAAAATAATGCCCGCCTTTTCAGCCTCTTCGGAAAATCTCGAAAGTCTCCCGCACACCTCGTCGAAGACCGCGTCACCCGTGTCTCCGTCCACGTAAAAGCTGAAAAGCCTGATCCTTTCGCAGCCCAGCACGGAGCAAAGCTCCAGACCGTGCCGGAACCTGTCAAAATGCTCTTTGAAGCCATCCTTTACGTTTATCTTCCCGTAGGGCGAACCGAGAGACCACACCCTTATTCCCGCGCGGTCGAGCTTTTCCCGCACGCTTTTGGCTTTTTCAAGGGTGATGTCCGCAATATTCACGCCGTCGACGCCTCTGATCTCAAGAAGCCCCAATCCGTTTCGTTTCAGAGCTTCGATCTGTCCGTCCACCGCAGGAGACGCCTCGTCGGCAAAAGCGCAAAGCCTGTATCCGGCCATAAAACCTCCCTGAAAGATCGATCCGTCAGACTCCCGAATATGCCGAGAATCCGCCGTCTATCGGTATGACGACGCCGGTGACAAACGCCGCACTGCTGTCGTCGATCAGAAATCTTACCGCGCCAAGCAGCTCCTCG
>JAFRUW010000267.1 GCA_017438675.1 Oscillospiraceae bacterium
ATCCGTAAACTCCGCCGCCGTCAGGGACAAGACCCTTATTTCCCGTGCCGCCGACAAGTTCGGCAGCCAGTGCGTCGTCCTTGCAATCGACGCAAAGACAAGGCCCGACGGCACCTTTGAGGTGGTCATAAACGGCGGACGCATATGGACGGGCATCGACGCCGTGAAGTGGGCAAAGGAAGGCGAACGCCTCGGAGCGGGCGAGATACTCCTCACCTCCATGGACGGGGACGGCACAAAGAACGGCTTTGACCTTCCTATGACGAAGGCCGTCACCGACGCTGTGAGCATACCCGTTATCGCCTCCGGCGGCTGCGGTTCTCTGGAGCATTTCGCGGAGGTTTTCCGCGAGACCAACTGCGACGCCGCTCTTGCCGCGTCACTGTTCCACTTCGGGGAGCTTACGGTGCCCCAGGTGAAGGAATACTTAAACAGTGTGGGAATACCCGCAAGAACATAGGAATACAGTTATGGAAATAAAAGATCTGTTCAAAAAATCGGACCTTATCCCCGTTATTATACAGGACAGTGAGACCCTTGAGGTGCTTATGCTGGGCTTTACAAACGAGGAGGCTGTGAGGCTGTCCATGGAGACAGGGACTGCCTGGTTCTGGAGCCGCAGCAGACAGAAGCTCTGGAACAAGGGGGAAACCTCCGGGAACTTCCTCCACATCGTGGATATGAAGACGGACTGCGATTATGACACCCTGCTCTATATGTGCAGGCCCGACGGCCCCACATGCCATACCGGGAACCGCTCCTGCTTTTTCAGGGATTTGGATTGAAAGGAATTACACCATGGAAAACGTGCTTTATGATCTCTACAATGTCATTCTGGACAGACAGGTAAACCCTCAGGAGGGTTCATATACCTGCTATCTGTTTGACAAAGGTATAGACAAGATACTCAAAAAGGTCGGCGAAGAGTGCAGCGAGACTATTATCGCAGCAAAAAACGGCAAAAAAGAGGAAACCGTTTACGAGATTTCCGACCTTATCTACCATCTCCTTGTGATGATGGCAAACGAAGGCATCGAGCTTCAGTCCGTCATGGATGAGCTCGGAGCAAGAGCGAAGAAGATCGGCAACCTCAAGCAGATGAGAGTTACCGACAAGAATACCTGAAAGAAGTGATCAGATTGACCCGCAGACTGTACTATGACGACAGCTTTATATCGGAGTTTGAGGCCAGAGTCACCTCCTGTGAAGGGGCGGACAAGGGCTTTAAAGTGACGCTTGCCGCTACGGCGTTTTTCCCCGAAGGGGGCGGTCAGAAGGCCGATACCGGCTTTATCGGCGGCGCCGAGGTGACTGATGTTCAGGAAAAGAACGGCGAGATATATCACTATACGGACATTGCCTTGCCTGTGGGGGAGACCCTCACATGCCGCATCGACTGGGAACAGCGCTTCCGCAGGATGCAGAACCACACGGGAGAGCATATCGTTTCCGGTATCGTCCACGAGATGTTCGGGTATAACAACGTGGGTTTCCACATGGGCGCCGACGATATAACCATCGACTTTGACGGGTTCATCTCAAGAGAGCAGCTTTTTGAAATTGAAATGCTGGCAAACAGGGCGGTATACGCAAATGCACCTGTAATCGCCTTTTTCCCTGACGCAGATGAGCTTGAAAGCCTCGATTACCGCAGCAAGCTGGAGCTTACGGAGAACGTGCGCCTCGTGCGCATCGAGGGATATGACCTCTGCGCCTGCTGCGCCCCCCATCTGAGGACCACCGGGCAGGTGGGCGTGATCAGGCTTTACGACAGCATCCGTCACAAGGGCGGCGTCAGGGTCCACATGCTGGCGGGGCTTGACGCTTTTGAGGATATTGTGATTAAAAGCCGAAATGTGACGGCTGTGTCCGGTATGCTCTCCGCAAAGCAGAACGAGATCGCCGCTGCGGTGGAGCGCCTCAGAGATGAAAATGAGGCCAACAAGCTTGAGATACTGAGGCTTAAAAAGGAAATGGTGGACAGTGAGCTCCGGGGGCTTAAACCCACCGAGGGCAATATATGCGTCTTTACCGATTCCTTTGACGCCGAACAGCTCAGAAGCGTGGTTAACGCCGGAATGGAGCTTTGCGGCGGGATCTGTGCGGCTTTTGCCGGGAATGATACCGACGGGCGGCGCTATATCATGGGCAGCAAAACCGTGAATATGCGAAACGAAGCCAAAGCCATAAACTCCGCCCTTAACGGACGGGGCGGCGGACGCGAGACCATGATACAGGGCAGCGTCACCGCCGGGGAAGCTGAGATCCGCGGATACTTCGGTGTATGAGAAAGGCGTATATATCCATCCTTGCCTATCCCGAAACGAAGACGTGGCTCAGATCCCGGGGCTATGAGCTTGAGGAATTCCCGGAGGGAGAGCACCCGTATCCCGCTGTGTCAAGTCACCCGGACATGTATATGACCAATGGGGGCGGGAAGCTTATTATGGCGGAAAAAGATGAAAAACGCCGCTATCTGGGGTATAACTGCGTTTTTCTGGACAAATACCTTATCCACAATCTGAAACTGACTGCTCCGAAGGTTATGGAGGCGGCTGACAGGCTGGGCCTTGAAATGATACATGTCAATCAGGGGTATACCAAATGCTCCTGCGCGGTCGTTGACGGCAGGTCTGTAATCACCGCCGACGAGGGCATCTGTTCAGTCCTTCGCCGCTGTCCCGATATAGATGTCCTGAAAATCCGTGCGGGTCATGTGTCCCTGCCCGGATTTGATTACGGCTTTTTGGGCGGCGCCTCGGGAAGAGCGGGAGACACCGTCCTGTTTAACGGTGACCTCGATCTTCATCCGGACGGCAGTGAGATAAGGCGGTTCATTGCGGATCGCGGACTCAAGATTGCCGATTTCAAGGGCAGAGAGCTTATGGATATAGGTACGATATTTACATTTTCAAAGGAATAGTGTATAATAATGACAGATTAAAGCTTTTTCATACGGACGGAACTTGGAGAAAACAATGAAAAGACTACTTCGGTTTATCGCACTGCTGTGCGCTGCCGCTTTGATATTACCCATGGCTCCGGTTCACGCTGTGTATTCCCAGGCGAGAACCATTACGGCCGGCGTGCCCTTAAAGACCATTGTGAATGTCGGCAGAACGGTGGAATACGAGTTTAAACCTGCCTACGGCGATACGTATACCGTTTCGTCCTCGGGGACGGCCGATACGTTTCTTGAAGTCTGTGATGAAAATGGCAGGCTTCTTGCCTCGGACGATGACTCCGGCAGGGACGGGAATTTCTCGCTTGTATTCCCCTTTGCCCAGGGGAACAGCTATTATATCCGTGTTTCCGTCCACTCCTCTGAGACCGAGACCTTTTATGTCAGCGTTGAGCGAAACAATCAGGCGGTTTTTTCCGGCAGAGCGGGAACAGGCGTAAACTGGTCGCTGAACGCGGTGGTGGGGGTTATGACCGTCACAGGCACGGGAAAGATAGCCGATTACTCAGTGAATAACCCAGCGCCCTGGTTCAAATACAGGAACTTTATAAAAGCCGTTTCCATCGGAAGTCAGGTGAGAGGCGTGGGCGATTACGCGTTTTTCTATTGCAGGAACCTGACAGACATTGCGGGCGGATCAGGCGTTCAGACTGTCGGTGATCACGGCTTTGCGAGGTCGGGCGTCACCGGTATCGGAACCATGACGAATATCAAGTCTTTGGGCAGCAAGGCCTTTTCCTACTGCAAAGGACTTGAGGGCGTGGAATTGAGCCGGGCGGTTGTAATCGGTGAGAGCTGCTTTGAGCACTGTACCGCCCTTAAGGAAGGGAGCTTCGGACCGGAGCTTGCGGAAATCGGCGATTACGCGTTCAACGGCTGCACCGCATTTAAAAACCTGACGCTGTCGGGCACCGATACTGTCATCGGCGAATACGCGTTCTCCGGAAGCGGAGTAATCGCGCCGCAGCTCACCGGCGCCGCCGATATCGGCAGGGGCGCGTTTTACGGCTGCAAAAGCATGGAAGAGATCGTTATTCCGGCAACGGTAAAGAACGTCGGAAAACGGGCCTTCCTGTCCTGTTCCAATCTTGAAAAAGTGATATTCAACGGCACTGCTCCGAAAGTCACGGGGGCAGGCAGCGACGACAGGAGCTTCGACACGGCTGCGGAAATGATGTATTACACAGGGCGCTCAGGCTGGTCGGGAAACTGGCAGGGGTACTCCGTGACGGGTGACCGCAGGGTGGGCGATCTGAATAACGACGGAATGGTCAATAACGCCGATCTCATCCTGATTTCAAGGCTTGTTGTGAGCCTTTACAGCCTGCCTTATAACAAAAGCGGCGCGTCTGATTTTAACGGCGACGGAAATCTGACAAATACCGACATCATTATGATGGCAAGACATATAGTAAAACTATAGGGCAGAGAAGACGCAAAAAACCCGCCGTTAGGCGGGTTTTTCCGTGATTTGGTTTGGTTTTTGAGGATCAAGCCGTTAGATTTCCGCCTTCCACAGTCCGTGGAGATTGCAGTACGCGTAGGCGGCAATGGGTGTATCGTCCTCGGTGAGGGCGAAGGTGACAACGGGAGCGTCCTCGGCGGAGAGTATCTTGCGCTGGCCGCCCTGTGCAGTCTGGAGATATACCCACTGAATCAGATGAGCCTCGGTCATGGGATGAGCAACGGAGCCGATATCGACCTTGACAGTCTTGCCGTCTACAGTGACAACGGGAATGTGCTTCTCGGCGGCTGCCTCCACAGTGCCGGGGATGATCTCCTTCATAGGCTTGCCGCAGCACATAAGAGGTACGCGGGAATCATTCACAACACCGACGAGCTTTCCGCAGGTTTCGCAGATCAAGAATTTGGGTTCACTCATTGTATAAACCTCCTGTATGTATTTGTTAATATTATAGCATTTAGAAAAACGCTCTTCTGTGACGAAGTCACAAAATACAGCGGTCAAATTATATATTGATATTTGCTGATTATAATGTATAATAAACAAGTTGGGAGGGAGATATATGTTTACAACCAAATATGTTCTGTTTCTGCTTGTGGTAATGCTTGCCATGTTTATCCAGTCCCTTGTGGGCTTCGGCGGCAATCCCATAGCCATGCCCCTGGGCATAATACTCGTGGGCGTAGGGCTGGCCAAGCCGGTTATGACGATCCTTGCCGGATTTATCGGCATCGTGGTTGCCGTAAGGGAATACAAGTATATAAACTGGCGGGAGCTTTTCAAGATGTGCGGTGTGATGCTTGTGGGCGTTATCCTGGGCCTGTGGGTATTCAAGTCGGTAAAGCTTGATTTTCTGATCATCGCCTACGCTCTTGTTGTCATTGCAATCGGCGTTAAAAAGCTGTTTTTTCCCTCAGAGAAGGAGGCGTCCGACAAGATAAAGTATACCGCTCTGGGACTTGCGGGTCTCATGCAGGGACTCTTTGTATCGGGCGGCAGCTTTCTGGCAGTGTACTCAGTGGCGAAGCTTAAGGACAAGCAGGAGTTCCGCGCCACGTCAAACGCGGTGTGGGGGATCCTCAACACCTTTATGCTTATTACATATTTCTTCGACGGCACCATGAACCGGGAGGTTGCGCTCACATCGGCCATTTGCATCGTTCCCACGATGGTGATTGCATGGCTTGCCGGGAAGCTTTCCAGAAAGATCAACAAGCAGACCTTCCTGAAGCTGGCGTACATAATCATCATTATTTCCGGTGCAGTGCTGCTGATATCGAACATATAAAACAATAAAATTGACGCCCGATTCTCGTCGGGCGTCGTTATGTTTAATAGAATGTTGCGACGGGGTCAGCCGGTTCATCAGCGGGCTTTACGTCGGTAAGATGGAGTACCGGGCCTGCTTTGCCGTAGACCTTTGTGTATTTGACCTCCACCTCTGCGGTGATCTGCACCCAGGAGTTGACAGTCACCCGGTCGGCTCCGTTTTCGCAGTAGAGACCGCCGAAGGCAATGTCCTCAACGCAGCAGGTCATAATGGGACGGCCTATGATGAAGCCCTCCTTCGGGAGCCTGCTGTTCCTGCGTACGCTGCCAAGGAAGGTAACGGTTTTGCCGTCGTAGGTTTTAAGATTCTCCGACAGGTCCCGGTAAAACAGGGCATAGTCGGATTCACCGATTTCGATAAAAGGAGCCTCGGTGTCAAAGGGCAGGGGATCCTCTATATCGTCGTAGGCGGCGGTACCGTCAGTGCGCTCGTAAATGATCTCTGTGCGCCTGCTGACGCCTCTCACGAGCTTGTGGAGCTCCTGAATGTCGGTGTCCTTTTCACAGCGGTTGAACACCACAAAATCACAGCTTGAGAGCTTGTCCACCACCATGTTGCGCATGTTGGCGTTATAGACGTTTATGGTGGAAGCGTCGGCGAACATCATTTCCTGGTAGACAAACCAGCCCTCCGGCATGGAATTGAAAAGACTGTTAAGCATCCACATGCCGTTGTATTCGATCATAACCCGGTTGGCGCGGTGCTTTTTTCTGAGAGCGTCAAGCTTGTCGGGATTCAGGCGCCGCTCACTGTCTATGATTTCAACAAAAACGTCCTTTGACGCAAATTTTGACGGCTCCAGCTCCTCCTCGCCCTCTTCACAGAGAATAACGAGCATACGGATCTTTTCGTTGGCGAAGAAATTGGGATCGGACAGCGTTTCCTGAATAAAACGTGTTTTGCCGGAATCCAGAAAGCCGGTAAAGAGATATACGGGAATTTCCATGGATGACTCCTTTCGGAAATGTTGTTGCAAATCAGTTCTCGGGCTTAAAGAGCTTTGCGAGGCCGCCCTTGTCAAGACCGGTTCCGATGACGCAGAGCTTGCCGATAACGTCTGCGGCGCCTGTGCGTATCTCCTTCTCGCCGGGAACGTAGTCAAAGTGGATCCACTCCCCGTCGGCGCCGGGGAGGATGCCCTTGGCCCGGAGGACCGTGCCGCAGCTGCCTGTAAGGAGTTCGTCAAGGCAATCCTCTACAAAGTCTTCGGTGAATTGATCGGATGTCTCCATGCCCCAGCTTGTGAACACCTCATCGGCGTCGTGATCATGGTGGTGATGGTGGCACTCGCACTCGGGATCGTCGCACTCCTCGCCGTCGTGGTGATGGTGGTGCTCATGGTCATGGTGGTGTTCGTGGTCATCGTCGTGGTCATGATGGTGATGATGGCACTCGCACTCGGGATCGTCGCACTCCTCGCCGTCGTGGTGATGGTGATGCTCATGGTCGTGTTCGTGATGCTCATGCTCATCGTCGTGATGGTGATGATGGTGGTGATGGTGCGCGTCCTTTTCCTTCTGCTCCTCAAGAAGATGCTGAAGCTCAGCGTCAAGAGTGTTGCGGTTCTCCATGGTTTCGAGAATGATCTTTCCGTCAAGCTGATCCCAGGGAGTGGTGATGAGGGATGCGGAGGCGTTCAGGGAACGGATGATCTCCACAGCCTCGTCCAGCTTGGACTTGCGGATACCGTCGGTACGGGAAAGGATTACGGACGACGCGAATTCCACCTGATTGCGGTAGAATTCCGCGAAGTTCTTCATGTATATCTTGCACTTTGAAGCGTCGATCACCGTTGTAAAGGCGTTCAGCTCCATATCCTCGACGCCTGCGTCCTGAACTGCGCGGATAACGTCGCTGAGTTTGCCGACACCGGAGGGCTCGATAATGATCCTGTCGGGATTGTATTCCGCCTTGACCTTTTTGAGTGCGACACCGAAGTCGCCGACCAGGCTGCAGCAGATGCAGCCGGAGTTCATCTCGGTGATCTGGATGCCCGCTTCCTTGAGGAAGCCGCCGTCGATGCCGATCTG
>JAFRUW010000268.1 GCA_017438675.1 Oscillospiraceae bacterium
CGACCTCGTCCCGAAGATGAGCGCCGAGAAGGTGCGCGACGCGCTTTGCGAGAAGATGCGCACCGGCGAATATGACGTCGTGATCTGCAATTTCGCAAACTGCGACATGGTCGGTCACACCGGCGTGTTCGACGCGGCTGTGAAGGCTGTTGAGACGGTTGACGCATGTGTGGCAAGAGTTGTTGAGTCAACGGCCAAGATGGGCGGTATCAGCCTCATCACCGCCGACCACGGCAACGCCGATCAGATGGTTGCCGCCGACGGTCAGCCCCATACGGCTCATACAACGAACCCCGTTCCCTTCATCATCGTAGGCGCCGACGTGAACCTGAAGCCCGGCAGACTGGCGGATATCACTCCCACCATGCTGGACCTTATGGGGATCCGTCAGCCCGAGGAGATGACCGGCGAAAGCCTCATCATCCACTGATCGTTTCCAATATAATAAAACAGACTCCCTTCGGATCACCCGGAGGGAGTCTTTCTATGGACAAAAGCCGCGCATTTGTGTATAATCAGGTAAAAGCGCAATGAAAGGATACTTCAATGTTCAAGCTGATTAAGAATGAGGGGAGAGCCCGGAGGGGAGAATTCCGGACGCCCCACGGCACCGTCCAGACGCCGGTTTTTATGAACGTTGGCACCCAGGCGGCCATAAAGGGCGCACTTTCGGCGGAGGATCTTCTGCGGATCGGATGCCAGATAGAGCTGTCAAACACATATCACCTCCATGTGAGACCGGGGGACGGACTCATACGCAGTCAGGGCGGTCTTCACAGATTCATGACCTGGGAGAAGCCCATCCTCACCGACAGCGGCGGGTTCCAGATTTTTTCCCTTGCCAGCCTGCGCAAGATAAAAGAGGAGGGCGTAAAATTCAACTCCCACGTGGACGGCAGGCACATCTTCATGGGGCCTGAGGAGAGCATGAGGATCCAGTCCAATCTGGGTTCCGATATCGCCATGGCCTTTGACGAGTGCATCAAGATACCGTCGCCCAGGGATTACGTAAAGGCATCCTGCGACAGGACGTACCGCTGGCTGGTGCGCTGTAAGGACGAGCTTCAGAGGCTCAACGGCCTTAAGGATACCGTTAACCGGGGGCAGGTGCTTTTCGGCATAAACCAGGGCGCCGTGTTCCACGACATAAGGATCGACCACATGAAACGCATCGCGGAGCTTGACCTGCCCGGATACGCCATCGGCGGCCTCGCGGTGGGAGAGAGCACGGAAGAGATGTACGACACCATCGAGGCGGTGGAGGAGTACATGCCCGGGAATAAGCCCAGGTATCTCATGGGTGTGGGCACCCCGGTGAATATCATCGAGTCGGTGGCAAGGGGCATTGATTTCTTCGACTGCGTTATGCCTGCGAGAAACGGACGCCACGGCCACCTGTTTACATGGAGCGGCATTATCAACATAAACAACGAGAAATACGCAAGGGACGAAAGGCCCATCGATCCGGAGTGCGGCTGCCCGGTCTGCAGAAGGTACACCCGGGCCTACGTGCGGCATCTTTTCAGGTGCGGCGAGCTTCTGGCGCTGAGATTTGCCGTCATGCATAACCTGTACTTCTACAACAAGCTTATGGAGAAGATACGTGAATCCCTGGAGCAGGGCAGCTTTCTTGAGTTCAGGAGCAAATATACCGAAATTCTGGGAAAACGTATTTAAATGCTTGCAATTCCGGGTATGATTATGTATAATAATCATTGCGTTTAAACCAAAAAACAACAATGGAGGATTTTTACATGAACGGCAACTATTTTACCATTATATATCTTGTTGTCATTATCGCGGTTTTCTATTTCCTGCTCATTCTCCCCGAGAAGAATAGAAAAAAGGCTGCACAGCAGATGCGTGACTCCCTGAAGGTCGGTGACGAGATCACCACCATCGGCGGAATCATCGGCAGCATTGTTGAGCTCACCGACGATACTGTTGTCATCGAGACAATCGAGGACAGGGTCCGTGTTCAGTTCGCGCGCTGGGCAATCTCCTCTGTAGGCAAGCAGACAAACGCGCAGTAACAATGCGTTAAGCATAGCAGGCATTTAAACAGACCTTCCG
>JAFRUW010000022.1 GCA_017438675.1 Oscillospiraceae bacterium
ATCGAACCCGCTTCGCTGGGCTTCGATTTGAGTTTTTGCGCCGCTGCATCGCACAAATTGAATTGATTTGGATTATGAATAAAGGATAATTCAATTTGCACGTTTGCGGCTTTCCTGTATTTTTCCCGTGATACATGCTCCCGGGAAAAATGGATTCGCTGACGCGAATCTATTTAAATCGCTTTTCTCGCCACTTGCGTGGCAACCGAAAAGCATGATACTTTGCTGCGCAAAATATTTCGCCGCTTATGCGGCGAAACTCTGCGAGGCGCAGCTATTTTCATAATGCATGTGCTTACTCAAAAACGGAGGAACTGTTATGTTAAAACATCTGCTGTATATAAATCTACGGAGTCTGTTCTTCGGAAGCACCACTTCCGGCATTGCCGACGTGAGAAAGCGCAAGCCCTACAGGACCGTTCTCATAGCCATACTTCTCCTTTACGCCTTCGGGGTGTTTGCCGTCCTGCTGGGCTCCATATTCTGGTCGATCTATGAGCCCTACCATATGGCCGGTCTGGACTGGTTCTACTTCGGCTTCGCTGGGATGCTCAGCTTCGGGCTGTGCTTCATATTCAGTATCTTCGCCACGAAGTCACAGCTTTATGAAGCCGGGGACAACGAATTCCTGCTGTCCATGCCCATTAAGCCGTTAACCATCCTGTCCAGCCGGATCGTATCCCTGCTGCTTCTCAACTATCTCTATTCCGCCATCGTCATGATACCCGCTTTTGTGGTGTATCTGATTCTGGAGCACCTGTCGATACCCGGGATCATAATCTTTATCATCGTGTTCCTCACCCTTCCCCTGCTGTCACTGGCCCTGTCCTGCCTGTTCGGATGGCTTCTGGCGCTGGCGACCTCTAAAATGCGGAATAA
The DNA here is from genome assembly GCA_017438675.1 of Oscillospiraceae bacterium. Lineage (GTDB taxonomy): Bacteria > Bacillota > Clostridia > Oscillospirales > Oscillospiraceae > SIG495. Next base: position 880 of record JAFRUW010000022.1, read on the forward strand.
GAACATCTTCACCATGGTGCTGAGTCTGGGCTTCCTGGCGGCGTACTTCTACTTCTACTCCCACATGACCCAGTACATACAGAGTCTCACAGAGAACAGCGAAACAATTGCCCGGGCGGTGCAGAAGGCGGCGTTCCCCGTCTACCACATGGGCAACGCCATAGCAAACGCCAGCATCCCGAGTCTGCTGCTGTTCCTGCTGACGGCGATAGTCCCCTTCGCCGCGGTGATGTACATTCTCAGCCGCTCCTTCCTTTCCATAACAACGGAGAACAAGGGCACGGCAAAGGTCGAATACGTGGAAAAGCGGCTCAAGGCCTCGGGAAGCTCCTTTGCCCTGTTCAAAAAGGATCTGGCCCACTTTGTCTCAAGTCCCATCTACATGATGAACGGCGCGCTGGGATCTGTGCTGGTCGTTGCGCTGCCCGTCATTGCCCTGTTCAACAAATCCTTCATGGGCGATTTTTCCGGCGCGCTGGAGGGCATCGGCATAAGCGCGGGACTGGTTGCCGCCGCCTTCGTCGCCATGTGCGTCTCCCCCAATATGGTGTCCGCGCCATCGGTCTCCCTTGAGGGCAAAACACTGTGGATCTGCCGCACACTCCCCGTACCCAGCCGGAGCATTCTCCTTTCCAAGGCGGCTCTCCACTTTGCCGTCACGGAACCGGCAGTCATCATAGCGGTCATCATCTTCGGCATAATCCTTAAACCCGGTATCGGCGAGTTTCTGCTGATGCTCCTGTTCCCCACGGCGTTTACCGCTTTTGCCGCACTCTTAGGCGTCACGGTGAACCTGCGGTTCCCGAAATTTGACTGGGTCAGCGAGGCTCAGGTAATAAAGCAGGGGGCCAGCGTTCTCGTCACCATGCTCATCACCATGGGCGCTATCGGTCTCCCCATAATCCTTTACGCGGTGCTTCTCGCCCCCTGGTTCCCCCTCGCGGTGTTCATGCTTATAATTACGGTTATCTACATCATCGCGGCGGTGCTGCTGTATTTCTACCTCATAGGCAGCGGCAGCCGGCGGTTTGAAAGTCTTCAATAAAAACATGATCCCCCGGCTGAACAAAGCCGGGGGATTTTTCTGCCTGTATTCTATTTCCCGTACACCGTCATGGAGACGCCGATGTCCTTCACAAGGATGTCCGGCGGGAGCTTTGACATCTTCCATGTCACGTACAGATCCCCGGCCGCGCCGGAGATGTTTATGATCTGGATGAGGTACACCACCCAGAACCAATCGTGTCCCACAGTGATATTCAGGATGAGGAGCACGATGCCCCATACCACGATGGGAGCGAGGGCGATGGTTATGTAGCTCGGCTTATCGTAATAGTCGTCGCTTCCGGCAAAGGCGTAAAGCCCGGTGAAGCCGTACTTCACCTTTTTCGTGCCGAATATCTTCATGGTGATTCCGTGGACAAGCTCGTGGAGGATGAGGTACACGATCATTCCCGCCACCAGCACGACCAGCTTAATGAGCATTCCACGAAGCTCCCCGTCCGAAAGCTCCGAAAGCGAAAGATTGAGGCTTGACGCCAAAGCGCCCACAGCCGGTATTACCATCAGCACCGCAATAACAACGGCTATTGCGTTTACGATGAACGCCAGCTTTTTGTTCTTCTGCAGGTCGATGGATTCGATCTCCCTGTACCCTGCGGGCAAAGATTCATATACGTGCTGTTTTTTCATAATTCTCCTCCGTATATATTACGATATATCAGCCAGATCGAGATACCTGCTGCCGTTGTCTGCGATAAACTCCTTGCGCCCGGCAAGATTGTCGCCCAAGAGCAGGTCGAACATCATGGCGGTCTGTTCCATCTCGTCGGGCATGACCTTTATCAGCCGCCGCGTCTCCGGGTTCATGGTGGTGAGCCACATCATGTCCGGGTCGTTCTCGCCGAGACCCTTGCTGCGGTTGATGCTCATCTTCTTGCCCTCGTTCCGGGCGACAATGTCGTTCTTTTCCCTGTCGGAATAGGCGAAATACGTCTTTTTCCCGCACTCGATCTCATAGAGGGGCGACTCGGCGATGAACACCTTCCCCTCCTCGATAAGCTTCGGCGTCAGGCGGTAGAGCATGGTGAGGATCAGTGTGCGTATCTGGAAGCCGTCCACATCGGCGTCGGTGCAGATTATGACCTTGCTCCAGCGGAGGCTGTCCATATCGAAATACTGGAGATCCTTCGTCTTTTTCCCCTGGACCTGCACGCCGCAGCCCAGGACACGGATGAGGTCGGTGATTATATCGCTTTTGAAGATCTTGTTGTAGTCGGATTTCAGGCAGTTTAAAATCTTGCCTCTCACGGGCATGATGCCCTGGAACTCCGCGTCACGGGACAGCTTGCAGGCGCCCAGGGCGGAGTCGCCCTCCACGATGTAGAGCTCCCGCCTGTCCACGTCCTTTGTGCGGCAGTCCACGAACTTCTGCACACGGTTGGCAATGTCCAGATTGCCGGACAGCTTTTTCTTGATATTGAGCCTTGTGCGCTCGGCGGTCTCGCGGCTCCGCTTATTGATAAGCACCTGCTCGGCGATCCTGTCCGCCTCGGCCTTGTGCTCGATGAAGTAAATCTCAAGCTGGGTGCGGAAGAAGTCCGTCATGGCGTCCTGTATGAATTTGTTGGTAATTGACTTCTTTGTCTGGTTTTCGTATGATGTGGCGGTGGAGAAGCAGTTTGTAACGAGAACGAGGCAGTCCTGCACGTCAGGGAAGGTTATCTTGCTCTCGTTCTTCTGATATTTGCCGATCTTGCGGATGTAGGCGTCTATCGCCGATACGAAGCCGTTTCGCGTGGCCTTTTCCGGCGCGCCGCCGTGCTCCAGCCAGGAGGAATTGTGGTAGTACTCGATGCGGTTCACTCTGTTGGAGAAGGCGAAGGCGGCGGAAATCTTCAGCTTGTAGTCCGCCATGTCCTCCCGGTCACGGCCGGTGCGCTGAGCCTCCATATAAACCGGCTCGTTAAGCGGCGCGTTCCCGTCAAGTATCTCGGTGACATAGTCCGTGATGCCGTTTTCGTACAGGAACTCCTGCGTATTAAACCGGCTGCCCTGCTGTTCCCTGAAGCGGAAGGTGACGCCTTTGTTCACCACCGCCTGACGCTTTAAAACGTCAAGGAAGTATTCGGAGGGGATGTTAATGTCCGTGAACACCTCAAGGTCCGGCTTCCATCTGATAACCGAACCCGTCTTTTTCCGGGTCACTTCTTCTGCCTGCAGGCCGCCGATATTTTCACCCTTTTCGAACCGGAGGGTGTACTTCTTCCCGTCGCGCCAGACGGTTACGTCCATGTACTCGGAGGAGTACTGGGTGGCGCAGGCGCCGAGACCGTTAAGGCCCAGGGAGTACTCATAACTCTCCCCGGTGTCGTTGTTGTACTTGCCGCCGGCGTAAAGCTCGCAGAACACCAGTTCCCAGTTGTAGCGGTTCTCCACCGGGTTCCAGTCCAGGGGGCAGCCCCGGCCAAAGTCCTCCACCTCGATGGAGCCGTCCTCGTACTTTGTAAGTATTATGGTGTCGCCGTAGCCCTCACGCGCCTCATCTATTGAATTGGAAAGTATCTCGAAAACGGCGTGCTCGCAGCCCTCCAGCCCGTCGGAGCCGAAAATGACCCCCGGCCTTTTTCGGACCCTGTCCGCGCCCTTTAAGGCGGATATGCTTTCGTTGCCGTATTCGGTTTTTTTCTTCCTTGCCATGTAAATCTCCCGTATTTTGGATTTATACTTTAATTTTTTACATATATAGTATATAATAATATGTCGGAGAAATCAAGAAGGGCGTAAAATGGCAAATGGCAAATGGGAAATGGCAAACGGGTACGCGAACCCGTTTGCGTGGCGCAATCATCCATATGCCGCAGTAAACGCAAAAGCGGGCGATCAATGATCGCCCCTACGGGTGCGGTGCATCCAACCAACCCCATGTAGGGGCGGGCCTCCGCGCCCGCCCGCCGACGGCGCGCATTCGGATAAAGAACACACCCGCAATAGAAGGATAATCTGCGATGCAAAATGTAGGGTGCGATGCCCACATCGCACCGCAGAACAGATCACGATAACCAAGGCATTGCGATGAAAACGCACCGTTCCGGTTGACATAAAACGGGTCGATGTGGGCATCGACCCCTACATGCAATACAATAATTGCCCCATCCAACCAACCCCGCCAAACAAACAAGAGGCAGCCTATAAGCCGCCTCTTGCTCAAACAACAGTATGAACTTTTTCCCATCACCAGAATGGGCCTCACAGTTCCGTCGGGCGTCCTTCCGCCCTGCACCTGTTCACCCTTCGTGTGCAGGCCTTCATGCTTAACCCTTAATAAAAAGCGTCGCTCGCCTTTCAGCTCGGCACGGTAAACGGGGCGGTTCCCTCTCGTTGTTCGTCAGTAGTATATGACGATACCCCGTTCCTATCCGCGGAAAATACTGGTTTAAATCAAAACACAGCGGAATACATTTTACATATAAGATATTTTGAAAGGACAAACAATATGAACACTGCCGCAGTTGTGATAGTCGTCTTACTGCTCATCGGATTCTTAAGCATCCTCCGCAAGCCTCTGAAGCTGGCCTTCAAGCTCCTGTTCAACACCATCGGCGGCTTTATCGCCCTGATATTCATAAACTTCTTCGGGGCCATCTTCGGGATCTCTCTTGGGGTCAACTGGGTAAACGCCCTTGTAGTCGGCGTATTCGGGCTGCCGGGGGTAGCTCTGCTCCTCATTCTCCAGTGGCTCCTGAATGTATAACATCGTCGGGCGCGGAGGCCCGCCGCTGCATAGACTTCTAAAAAAAAAATATAACGGAAGATAAATATGGCAAAGAAGAACGAATCAAAAAAGAATACATCCATACCTTCAAATGTGGAAGGATTAAAGGCACAGGTGCTGGATCAGCCCATAACCCACACCCTTGAGACCAACTATATGCCCTACGCCATGAGCGTCATCGTCTCCCGCGCCATTCCGGAGATCGACGGTTTCAAGCCCTCCCACCGGAAGCTGCTGTACACCATGTACAAGATGAACCTCCTCTCCGGCGCGAGGACGAAATCCGCCAACATCGTGGGTCAGACAATGCGCTTAAATCCCCACGGCGACGCATCCATCTACGAGACCATGGTGCGCCTTTCCAAGGGCTATCAGGCCCTTCTCACCCCATTTGTGGACTCCAAGGGCAACTTCGGAAAGGTCTACTCCCGGGACATGGCCTACGCCGCCTCACGTTACACCGAGGCGAAGCTTGCCCCCATCTGCCACGAGTTGTTCCGGGACATCGACAAGGACACCGTTGACTTTGTTGACAACTACGACTCCACCACTACGGAGCCGACACTGCTCCCCACCACCTTCCCCAACATTCTGGTCAGCGCCAACACCGGCATTGCTGTGGGCATGGCGTCAAATATCTGCGGCTTCAACTTCGGGGAGGTCTGCCGCACGGCTATCGAGTTTCTGGCTGATCCAAACTGTGACATTATGTCAACCTTAGCAGCTCCCGATTTCCCCACCGGCGGCGAGCTCATCTACGATCCCGCCGAGATCAGAAACATATACGACACCGGTCGGGGCAGCTTCAAGGTGCGGGCGAAATGGCGCTACGTCAAGGGCCAGAACCTCATTGAGATCTATGAGATCCCCTACACCACCACCAGCGAGGCGATCATTGACAAGGTGGCGGAGCTCATAAAGACCGGCAAGGTGAAGGAAATCACGGACATGCGGGACGAAACCGACTTAAGCGGCCTGAAGCTGGCCATAGACTTAAAGCGCGGCACCGACCCGGACAAGCTCATGGCGAAGCTCTTTAAGATGACCACCCTCATGGACAGCTACGCCTGCAACTTCAACATCCTCACCGCAGGCATACCCAAGGTCATGGGTGTCAGAGAGATACTGGACGAGTGGACGGCATGGCGCATCGAGTGCATCCGCCGCCGTGTGTTCAACGAGCTCACCCGGAAAAAGGACAAGCTGCACCTGCTCAAGGGTCTGGAGCTCATCCTGCTGGACATTGACAAGGCCATCCGCATCATCCGCAATACGGAGGAGGAATCCGAGGTCGTCCCCAACCTGATGATCGGCTTCGGCATCGACAGCATTCAGGCGGAATACGTTGCCGAGATCAAGCTCCGGAACATCAACAAGGAATATATTTTAAAGCGCACTGCCGAGATCAAGGCCCTTGTGACGGACATAAAGGACCTTGAGGACACCCTGAACAGCAGGCGGCGCATCAAGGGCATAATCGTCCGGGAACTGAAGGACGCCCTCAAAAAATACGATGAGCCCCGCCGCACCTCCATCGTCTACTCCGACGAGATCGAGGAATACAGCGAAACGGAGACGGTGGACGACTACCCTGTGAACATCTTCCTGTCCAGAGAGGGCTACTTTAAGAAGATCACGCCTCTCAGCCTGAGAATGGGCGGCGAGCAGAAATACAAGGAGAACGACGGTCCCTTCATAAGCTTTGAGGCCACGAACGCAAGCGAGCTCCTTGTGTTCACCGACAAGCAGCAGGTCTACAAGACCAGAGCGTCGGAGTTCGCCGACACCAAGGCGTCGGTGCTGGGCAGCTATCTGCCCACGGTGCTGAACATGGACGAAGGGGAAAGCGTGGTCTACCTGCTGACCCCCGGGGATTACTCCGGCTCCGTCATGTTTTTCTTTGAAAACGGCAAGGCGGCGCGGATACCCCTGTCCTCCTACGCCACAAAGACCAACCGCAAGAAATTAAGCGGCGCGTATTCCGACAAGAGCCCCCTTGCGGCTGTGGTGGAGCTCAAGGACGACACGGAGGTGGCGGTCTATTCCACGGACAACCGCTGTCTCATATTCAACACCGCCCTCACCATTCCCAAAGCCTCCCGCGCGGCCCAGGGCGTGGCGGTAATGTCGCTTAAAAAGAAGTTCGTGTTAAAGGACGCAAAGCTCCTCAGCGGCACCAGTATCAGGAACATTTCCCGCTACAGGGTTAAAAACCTGCCTGCCGCGGGCGCGCTCTTAAAAGAAGAGGACATGGAGGAGCAGCAGACGGCTATCGACGGCATGGAAAGCTAAAGCTTCAAAAGAAAGCTAAAGCTTCAAAAGAAATCTTACGATTTGTTTTGAGGGGGGATTAGCGCCGCTGCATCGCACAAATTGAATTGATTTGAATAATGAATAAAGGAGAATTCAATTTGCACGTTTGCGGCTTTCCTGTATTTTTCCCGTGATACATGCTCCCGGGAAAAATGGATTCAAATTTTTTTCGCCGCTGCGGCGGCGAAATTCTGCGAAGCTTTTCTTCAATCGGAGATTCTCGTTTTACTTTACGACAGAACGGAGACTCAATATGAAAAAAATCATACTGATCTTAATGATAATGCTCCTGCTGTGCGGCTGCTCGTCGGCGCTTAACGGCAGTCAGGAGTACGTATCGCCCCACAATTCCGCCGGAGGCAGCGACGCGGAGCCGACCTACACCGACGTGGCCAACTACTACGAGCTGCGCACCGCCATGCTTGATCTTGTCAAAGACCACAAGACGGAGGGTATGATCCGCTTCACCACCTACAACGGCGATATCGAAAAGGATCTGAATAACGCCTGTATCTACATCACCAATGACACCGCCATCGGCTCCTACAGCGTTTCCTACGTGGGAAGCTCACTGAACCGCTTCGTCAGCTACTACGAGGCCAACATTTCGGTGATCTACAAAAAGGACATTTCCGAGACGAGTAAAATAACGGAAATCTACACCGTTGACAGCCTGAAGGAAGTTATGCGGGATATGCTGGACAAATGCACCCTGTCATTGGCGGTTCAGACAGGCAGCTACAACATAGATCAGACCACCTTTGAAAAGGTCATAAATGAGCTGTACTACGACGATCCCCAGCTCATCGTCGCCTTCCCGAAGATGGAGATCGCGGAATACTCCGATACAAACGGCAGCACCAGGATCTACGACGTGTCCATGACCTACGCCTTCGACCCCTCGGAGATGCTGGGCAGAAAGAACGTTTTCGACACCATACTGGAACAGCTCAGCTACAAGCTTCACGACACCGACGATGAAGCCAGCCTTCTCTATCAGCTCTGCACCGATCTTTCCGAATCCGCAGAAGTCGCCGACACCGTTCCCGACGAAAAATACGACCCCTTTGATACGGTAAACACCGCCTACGGCGCCCTGTATGAGCGCAAGGCCTCCGGTGAAGGGTTTGCCATGGCAATGAAGCTTCTGTGCAACTGGAAGGACATTGACTGTATGGTTGTCACAGGCAGATACAACAACTACATTCACGCCTGGAATATCATAAAGGTCGACAACGAGTGGTACCATTTCGACATTTCCCGCCTTGAGGACGGCGCTTCCGTCTCCCTCATGCTCACAGACCGCCAGATGGAGGGCAGCTATTCATGGGATGTGAGCCAGTACCCCGCCTGCAATGGCAATCTGGATTACACCTACCTCACCTCCACGGTCAATACCGAAACTCCGCCGGAGTCACCCTCCGATGAAACGGTCTCGGACGAAAACGATACCGCAGGTGTTCCCGAAGCCGATTCCGCCGGCGAATAAACGCAAATAATCCCAAATCGGGATAAATTGGGGCTTGACATTTTTACAGGATGTGCTATAATACTCCTTGCTGATATGCGGGCGTAGCTCATCTGGTAGAGCGCCACCTTGCCAAGGTGGAGGTAGCGAGTTCGAGCCTCGTCGCCCGCTCCAAAAAAACCTCGTCATTTGACGAGGTTTTTTTAACGATGTGTTCCGTCAACGCGGAACACATCACATCACTTTGCAGCAAAGCTGCAAAACATCATTGTGCCCCAAGGCACAACATCACTTGCGCCAACGGCGCAAACATCACTCTGCCATCTCAAAATCTGCCCATACACGCTCAAACGGCGGGAAAACTCCCGCCGTTTTGTCGTCGTATCAGAATAAGTCGCTGTGAGTACCGGTACGGATAAGCTCCAATACAAGCCTGTCTGTATAGATCTTGTATATCAGAAGCCAATTCGGTTTAATATGACATTCTCTCATTCCCTTGTAATTCCTCGAATTCTCAAGGGCATGATCCCTGTATTTTTCGGGAAGCTGTATTTCGTTCGCCAGCATCGTAATGACGTTCGTCAATTCCTGCGGGTCGCATCCGCGTTTGAGCGCCAGTTTATAGTCCCTTTTAAACTGTCCTGTAAACTCGACTTTAAGCATTCAGAGCCTCCATTAGATCGTCAATACTTTCATAAGGACCGTAAACATAACCTTTTTCGGCATCATCCATGGCGGCAAGCGTAACGGCATTCGGCACCTCCGTAGTAAGCTCAAAGGGGATCCTCTGCTCTCTGACGACGGTTTTCGCAAAAATATTGAACGCGGAACTGACAGACAAACCTATCTCATTGCAGAATTTATCAAAAGCTTTCTTCGTCTCCTCGTCCATTCTGATATTCACATTTGTTTGTGCCATAATGCAGACCTCCATTCGCATTCTGTATATATAATACAGAGTATACATACATTTGTCAATAATATTCTATGAAAGTTCTATTAAAATAATATGAATATCATAGTATTATCATCGCATCCCCAAAGGAGAAAAATCTGTACTCCTTCTCCACAGCCTCTTTATATGCGTTAAGGACATGCTCTCTCCCCGCAAGGGCGGAGACCAGCATGATAAGGGTACTCTCGGGAAGGTGGAAATTTGTCACCAGCCCGTCGATACACCTGAACCTGTAGCCGGGATAGATGAAGATATTCGTCCAGCCGGAGCTTTCTTTTACAAGGCCGTTCTCATCGGCGCAGGACTCCAGTGTGCGGCAAGAGGTGGTGCCCACGGCGATGACTCTGCCGCCGCCGGACTTTGCCCTGTTTATCTTCTCCGCTGCGTCAGCGGACATGATATAGAACTCGGAGTGCATCTCGTGATCCTCGATGTCCTCGGCCTTTACGGGTCTGAAGGTGCCGAGGCCCACGTGGAGGGTGATATAGGCGATGTCCACGCCCATGGCCTCGATCTCGCCAAGCAGCTCCTTCGTGAAATGCAGGCCTGCCGTGGGTGCCGCCGCGGAACCCAGCTCTCTGGAATACACCGTCTGATACCGCTCCGCGTCCTGAAGCTCCTCATGGATATAGGGCGGGAGGGGCATCTTGCCCAGGCTTTCCAGAACCTCAAGGAATATGCCCTCATACTCAAATCTTATGAGCCTGTTGCCGCCTTCGATCTCATCGATGACTGTACCTGTCAGCCGTCCGTCGCCGAAGATCAGCTTCCTGCCTGTCCGGGCGCTTCTCCCGGGCCTTACGAGGCATTCCCAGACATTGTCTCCCTTGTCACGGAGGAGGAGCACCTCCACCGCCCCGCCGGACTCCTTGTGCCCGATAAGCCTTGCGGGCAGGACTCTGGAATCGTTAACCACCAGGCAGTCGCCCTTTTTTAAAAACTTCGGCAGCTCGTAAAACCTGTGATCCTCCGTCTCCCCGGTGACGCGGTCCAGCTTTAAAAGGCGGGAAGAGTCACGGCGCTCAAGAGGCGTCTGTGCAATGAGCCTTTCCGGAAGGTCAAAATAAAAATCACTCTTTTTCAAAAAACAATCCCCTATTCAACAGTAGTTCCCTGATAATAGAATTTCAGTATTTCAACGTACGACTTGTCATAATACTTCGCCATGGCGTAAGCGCCCCACTGACTGAGACCCACACCGTGACCCCAGCCGTTGCCGGTGACAACGTATGTATTGGTGGACGGCTTCAGCGCCGACGATGATGCGGACGCCGTGACCTCTTCGACAGCGCCGCTTCCCGTCACGGCATAGACCGTATCGGTTCCGAGCAGGGAAACCGATCCGCTCCCCCCGACGGCGTAGCTGTCAGACAGTTTCCCGTCAATGGTGCCGCCGGAGTTTACATATACACTGCCGCCGCCCAGGCTCATCTCCTTCAGCCCGCCGGAGGACAGCTTGTTGTACACCTTGAAATACTGTGACCTGAGGCCGAGGATCGAACGGCATTTCGACCTCTCAACGGTGACGGTCCTGCCGTTGGAATCCACAAAGGTCAGCTTTCGCACGTAACCCGTGGACGTAAACTCGGAAACATAGAAATTCACGATATCAGAGCAGCTGTACCCTGCGTCCTGAAGTCTGGTTTTCAGATCTGAGGCGGTAAATGTGACGCTGTAGCCGTAGGAGCCGATATTGCCTGCCGCCGCGGCCTCATAGGGGTCGATGACGCCCTTGAGGTAGTCCCTGGGATCGCCGCCCCACACGTCCTCCACGTTTGCCGTGGCGCCGCCGTCGTGGGAGAAGAAATACGTCTCGCAGAGCTTTCCGTTGTATGTCAGGTATTTGCCTGCGGTCTCATCCACAGCCGCGTCCGAGTTTGATGTGGCGTTGCCTGTGCCCCGGTATACCTGACAGTGCTGCCCCGTGCAGAGATCAAAGCCGCTGCTCCTGTGGTTTGACAGGTGGGACATGATATACGTCCTGGCGCAGACCGCCTGTGCCTTCAGCGACTCCTTTGGCCATGACGTGCTCACCTCATAGGGGAGGACGCCCTTGACGTAATCCTCAATATTCACGTAGTTTATGCAGTACACATCCCCGCCGGTGGGCCTTGAGAACTGGAAGCCGCCGTAATACCTGTACCCGGTGTGCCATGTCTGGGGCTTTACGCCGTTATTCGTATAGGGTACGACGCCCAGATAATACGTTGTTCCCCAGTCGAACTCGAAGAGTATCCTTCCGGTGTACCTGTCCACCAGCACGGCGGTATACACCGTACCGGAGTCCGCGGTATATGATGTAATACCCAGGGAGGAGGCGGCTGATTTGGCCGCGCTTTCGGAGGTATAGTCCCCTACGCAGACGTAATATTTGCCGTGGTCGAGCCTTACAAAGGCCTCAACGGACTTGTACGAATCGGCGGCGGCCTTCGCCGAGGAATAGCTTGAGTATTCCTTGCTGAGCAGTATATGCACATAGCCCACCGTGGTGTCGGAGCCGGAGCTTGAGGTGGAATACGTGCCGCTTTTGCCGTACATATTCACGTCCCTCAGCACTGCCACGTCGGTTGTGGCGGCGCTCCCCACCGATACGAACTCCCGGTTTTCGTTGTAGTAGCCGAACCTGAACCCGTCGCCGCAGCCCTTGACTGACTGCAGATACAGGGCCTTTGAGGCGGTGCTGTCATAATCCATGCCTATCCTGACCGTCGTGGTCGGGGGCGTATATTTCGCCCCTGCCGGGGCCGCCGCCGCGATTATCACGGCGCACAGCGCCAGGGCAGCTATCCTTTTCAGCAGTTTTCTCATATCGTTTATCCTTCCGCAGGCGCCTTATATCTGGAATCATTGGTCAAAAAAGAACATTTCCGGCGTATTTCAAGACTTTTATCATAAGATTGCCGATTGACATGAACTTTCCGCTGTGATACCATAACTACATTAAATTGATTGGAACCGATCCCCGGAGGGCGTTTCCCTATCAAGCATTATTATATAACAGTTTTCAGCAAATAGCCAGCGTCAATATCGCAGCACTTGCAACAAAAATTTAAATCGGAGGCAGTAAAATGAACAAGTACAAGGTTGGCATCGTAGGCGCGACAGGTATGGTCGGCCAGCGATTTGTAACACTTATGGAGAACCACCCCTGGTTTGAGCTCACCGTTCTGGCGGCCAGCGCCCGTTCCGCCGGCAAAACATACGAAGAGGCCATAGGCAAAAAGTGGGCCATGACCACTCCCATGCCCGAAGCGGTAAAGACCATGGTCATTAAGGACGCCGAGGCTGATCTCGAAGAGATCGCCGCCACCGTTGATTTCGTTTTCTGCGCCGTCAACATGAATAAGGACGAGATCCGCGCTCTTGAAGAGAAGTACGCCAAGGCTGAGTGCCCCGTTGTTTCCAACAACTCCGCAAACCGCTGGACAGAGGACGTTCCCATGGTGGTGCCCGAACTGAACGCCGATCATATAAAGGTCATCGACAGCCAGAGAAAGCGTCTCGGCACAAAGTACGGCTTCATCGCCGTAAAGTCCAACTGCTCCCTGCAGAGCTATGTTCCCGCTCTCACCCCCCTGAAGGATGAGTTCGGCCTTACAAAGGCTCTGGTCTGCACATATCAGGCCATCTCCGGCGCGGGCAAGACAGTTGAGACATGGCCC
>JAFRUW010000269.1 GCA_017438675.1 Oscillospiraceae bacterium
GGCAAGACAACGCTGCTCCGACTTATCGGCGGCTTTGAACAGCCCGACGTTGGCGACATCATTTTCATGGGTGAGCGGATCAACGACGTGCCTCCCCACAAGCGCAACGTCAACACCGTTTTCCAGCGATACGCTCTTTTCCCCCATCTGAACGTGTTCGACAACGTGGCGTTTCCCCTTCGCGAAAAGCGTGTTCCCAAGGATGAGATCGAGGAAAAGGTCAACGAAATGCTGTCCTTAGTTGCTCTCAAGGGCTTTGAGAAGCGCAATATCACCCGTCTTTCCGGCGGTCAGCAGCAGCGCGTGGCTATCGCGAGAGCGCTGGTCAACCATCCCAAGGTGCTGCTCCTTGACGAACCTCTGGGCGCCCTTGACCTGAAGCTGAGAAAGGACATGCAGCAGGAGCTTAAAAAGATCCAGAAGGCCACCGGTATCACGTTCATCTTCGTCACCCACGACCAGGAGGAAGCTCTCAGCATGTCCGACACCGTGGTTGTCATCTCCGAGGGCAAGATCCAGCAGATCGGAAGGCCAATTGACATCTATAACGAGCCGGTGAACGCTTTCGTTGCCGACTTTATCGGTGAAAGCAACATCGTTGACGGCGAGATGATTGAGGATTACAAGGTCTCCTTCTCCGGCCATGTATTTGAGTGCGTCGACAAGGGCTTTGCTCCTCACGAGCCGGTTGACGTTGTCGTCCGTCCCGAGGACGTGGATATCGTCCCTGAGGCAGAGGGTATGCTTAAGGGCGTCGTTACCAGCGTCACCTTCATGGGCGTCCACTATGAGATCATCGTTGATATAAACGGCTTCAAATGGATGATCCAGACCACCGATTTTGTGGACGTGGATGAGCATATCGGCCTTTACATCGAACCCGACGCCATTCAGATCATGAAGAAGTCCAAGTATTCCGGCATGTTCGGCGACTACTCTTCATTCAGCAACGAGCTGGATGAGCTGTCAGACGCAGAAAGCGAGCCGGAAGAATGAAGAAACGCTCAAACACACAGGAGCGGGTATCCCGGATGTACAGAGCGTCCCTGACGCCCTACTCCATCTGGTCGCTGCTGTTCATCCTCGTCCCTCTCATTTTTGTGGCGTACTACGCCTTTACCGACAACAGCTTTGCGTTTACGACGGAAAACATCGCCCGCTTCTTTACAGCCACCAGCCAGGTCACGGCGGAGGACGGCTCCATCTCTGAGATCCACACATATCTGCTGATCTTCTGGCGCTCCCTTAAGCTGGCGATCATCTCCACCGTCATCTGCCTGATAATCGGCTATCCCATAGCCTATATCATCTCCAGGGCGTCCACAAAGGTGCAGAAGAACATCATCACCTTCCTGATGATCCCCATGTGGATGAACTTCCTCATCCGTACCTACGCCTGGATGACCATTCTTCAGGATGCCGGCATCATTAACGGATTCCTGAACGCCCTGCATCTTGGGCGGATACACATAATAGGTACGGAATCGGCCGTTGTCATCGGCATGGTTTACGACTACCTGCCCTATATGATCCTGCCCATATATTCGATCCTTGCGAAGCTTGACAACAGGCTTCTTGAGGCGGCAAGGGATCTGGGCTGCAACGGATTCTCCGCCATCCGCAGGGTTGTATTCCCCCTGAGTCTCCCCGGCGTGATCTCCGGCATCACCATGGTCCTTATCCCCTCAATCAGCACCTTCTACATCTCCCAGAAACTGGGCAACGGCAAGTTCTATCTCATCGGCGACGCTATCGAAAGCCAGTACACCGCCAACAATCTCCATTTCGCGGCGGCTATCGCTTTCATTCTCATGATAATCCTTCTTGTGGGTATGGCGGTAATGCGTCACTTTACCAACAAGCGCGTGAACGGAGGTATATAACATGGCAAAGATGAAATTATCCTCCAAAATATACACCGCGCTGATCTTCGTATTTCTGTTCGCGCCCATCGCCATCCTGATCGTTTTCTCCTTCAACGCGGCCAAGAGCCTGTCGGTCTTCTCCGGCTTCTCACTCAGCTGGTACAGGGAGCTGTTCCACGACAGCGAGACGCTGGGCTCAGTGAGGAACACTCTTATCCTCGCTCTGAGCTCGTCCATAATCTCCACGGTTATGGGCACCTTCGCCGCGGTGGGCATAAACAAGCTCCGCAGCCGCTGGTACAGAGCCGCAATGGACTCCGTGACCAACATTCCCATGATGAATCCGGACATCATCACCGGTATCTCCCTGATGCTCATGTTCGTATTCGTGGGACGGATATTCGGCGCGTCCACAAGCCTCAACTTCTGGACAATGCTCATCGCCCATATCACCTTCTGCCTCCCCTACGTCATACTTCAGGTGCTCCCCAAGCTTCAGCAGATGGACCCCGCCCTCCCCGAGGCGGCAATGGATCTGGGCTGCACACCCATGAGGGCGTTTCTGAAGGTTGAGCTTCCCGAAATCACCCCGGGCATTGTCACCGGCCTCATCATGGCCTTCACCATGTCCCTGGACGACTTTGTAATAAGCTACTTCACCTCCGGCAACGGCTTCCAGACACTGCCCATCAGCATTTACAACATGACGAAAAAGACCGTCACTCCCAAGATGTACGCTCTTGCGACCATCATCTTCTTCGTCATCCTCTCCCTTCTGCTTATAAACAATGTGGTTGACACCGACGACGGCAGAAAGCTGCGCAAGCTGAGAAAGAGCCGCAAGAGCGCGAAGCTCACCGCCATGACTATGGCGACCTTCAAGAAGATCACAAGCAGCAAGCCCATTATGATCGGCGGCATTGCGGTCATTGTGGCGGCAATCGGTGTTCTCATCGGCATAAACAGCAGCAAGGCGCTGGTGCTGAATGTGTACAACTGGGGCGAATATATCTCTGACGGCAGCGAGGACTCCTTCGATACCATCAAGGAATTTGAGAATTGGTATCAGGAGACCTACGGCAGGAAGGTCCGGGTAAATTACACCACCTTCGCTTCCAACGAGGATATGTACTCAAAGATCTCCAGCGGCGCCGTCAGTTATGACGTCATAGTCCCGTCGGACTACATGATCGCCCGTATGAAGAACGAAGGCATGCTCCTTCCCCTGAATTTCGACAACATCCCCAACTACCAGTACATTGGCGACGATTTCCGCGGTCTGTACTACGACGAAACCAACGAGTACACCGTTCCCTACACCTACGGCATCGTAGGCATCATCTACGACGCCAATGTGGTCGACGAGGCCGACGCCGAAAACTGGGACCTCCTGTGGAATCCCAAGTACAGCGGCAGCATCCTGCAGTTCAACAACTCCCGTGACGCCTTCGGCACAGCCATGTACAAGCTGGGCATCGACGTGAACACCGACGACAAGGCCGAGTGGAACAGGGCCCTTGACGAGCTGTTAAAGCAGCGTCCCCTCGTAAAGAGCTATGTCATGGACGAAATTTACAACATGATGGAGTCAGGCGAGGCGGCGATCGCGGCATATTACGCAGGCGACTACTTCACCATGATCGACGCTGCGGCAGACACCGTTGACCTTCAGTTCTACTACCCCGAGCCCACAAACGTCTTTGTAGACGCCATGTGCATCCCCACCTGCTGCGAGCATAAGGAGCTGGCGGAGATATTCATAAACTACATGCTGTCTGAAGAGCCGGCAATCGCAAACGCGGAGTACATTTACTACGCCTCCCCCAACTCTCTTGTCTACGAGAACGAGGATTACATAGACGATATCGGCGAGGACACCTACGACATCCTCTATCCCGAAATCGAAAGCTTCGGCGAGCTCTACAACGAGTACGCCTACAGGACCCTCTCCAACGATATGCTGGATTATGTGAACAGACTTTGGGAGAACTGCAAAATAGGGTAAACCGATAAAACAAACATTAAAAACCGCCTGCTCCGGTGTGATTCCGAAGCAGGCGGTTTCTGTTTTTCATTTAATCCTTAATCTTCAAGATGAACGATTGCCCTGGCGATCCTAATAACATCCGTGTTCGTGACCTCACCGTCGTCGTCCATATCCGCGTATTTGAGATCAATGCTGTCTGACAGTTTGACCACATATCCGGCAACGATGAGAAGGTCGATGTTCGTGATCTCCCCATCCTTGTTTACGTCGCCCTTCCCGTATACAGGCTCGTCAATTTTGAAGGGATCCACATAGGCGTCAAAATGCTTCATGACGGCATAAGTCATGCCCGCCGCTATGCGCTTCTGGTAATACTCGTCCATGAGCTTTGCCCTGTCTGAAGCGTTAGTAAAGAACGCGACTTCAGCCAGCGCAGCGGGAATATTCAGTTCACGGATCATAAAGAAGTTTTCTGTCTTTACGCCTCTGTCCTTAAAATCGCCGGAGGCAAGAATCTCGTCAAGGAGATACCCGGCAAAGCTTCTGCTGTCGGCAACAAAGGAGTAATTCTTGTAATAGGTCGTGGTGGAGTTGCCCATATAGTATGTTTCCGTTCCGCTTACGGAGCCGTAGGCGCTGTCGCCGTAGGCGTTGGCGTGGATGGAAATGAACAGCATGTTGTCCCGGACTATATCGCAGTTCTCATACTCAAACACCTGCTTCAGGGTATTGGAGATGGTACCGTTGCGGTATGTATAGTAGTCCTTTGACTGATCCGGGTCGTCGATGATCCTCTGAAGTATGTTTATGAGCCTTGTGAGATCGTCGATGGTTTCGCGGATACTCTTCCTCTTTGACGTGGAATCGGTATTATCCAGATCGTCGTAATACTTGTCCCTGATCTTTTCCAGAGCGTATTTGTTGACGATGGACATTCTGGCATAGCTGGCAACGTCCTTCTCCGTGGGTCTTGTCATGATTACGGTGGCGCCGCATCTTTCAAGATTCGCCTTTAAAAGGAGCGCCTGAGTCAGATTGCCCTCGTGCTCCATATATCCGGCGGCTCCGTTTCCGTTGCCCTTTCCGTGACCGGCGTCGATGAACACCGTTTTCCCCGCAAGGAGATTGTTTCCCGTTATGGGATAGAGATCGTACTTGTCCGCACCGTGGGCAAGGCCTGTGCATGCGGAAGCAAAAATGCACAGCGCAATTAAAAGTGTCATTGTCTTTCTGATTTTCTTTAGCATAGGAGCACCTCGGTATTAATAATCCTTTACTGATTATAGCTTTAAACTGCCGTTTTGTCCAGTTAAACTAAATATTCTTTTTGATCTGGTTTATTGCGTTCTTCTCAAGCCGGGACACCTGTGCCTGACTTATGCCCACCTCCGCTGCCACCTGCATCTGGGTTTTTCCCTCGTAATATCTCAGGTTCAGGATGTGCTTTTCCCTGTCCCCAAGCTTGGAAATGGCTTCATTTATGGCTATCTGCTCAAGCCAGCTCTCGTCGGTGTTCTTCGTGTCGCCTATCTGATCCATGCCGCATACAGCGTCGCCGCCGTCGTTGTATATGGGCTCATACAGTGAAACCGGGTCCATTATCGCGTCCATGGACATGACCACCTCCTCGCGCTTCAGCCCCAGGGCTTTGGCGATCTCCTCCACCGTGGGCTCCTTCTGTGACCTGGACATAAGCTGCTCTTTCATCTGAAGTAC
>JAFRUW010000270.1 GCA_017438675.1 Oscillospiraceae bacterium
CCAGACTGTAGCCTGACTGCCGGTAGGTGCTCACCCGTTAATATTGGATTATGCATGGGATTCGGGCCGATGCGGGCATCGGCCACTACTTTTTCATCCAGTCCTTTACGGACTTGGCTTCTTTATAAAGCTCCGTATAGCTTCTGTGCCGGGACTCAGCGATAAGCCCGGATCGGACTGCTTCAAGGACGGAGCAGCCCTTTTCCGTAACATGGGCGCAGTCGTCAAACCTGCAGGTCCCGAGGTACGGTTCAAATTCAGGGAACAGGTACTGGATGCGCTTTTCATCGGTCATGCTCATCATTTCCGTGTCGAAAAACGCGAATCCCGGCGTATCGGCGATCCTTCCGCCCCAGGGCAGCTCGTATATCTCCACATGCCTTGTGGTGTGGCGGCCACGGCCAAGCTTGTCGCTGACTTCGCCTACCCTGATCCCGAACTCCGGGTCAATGGCGTTCAGGATGCTGGACTTTCCCACGCCGGAGTTGCCTGTAAAGGCCGCAAGCCTTCCGATGAGCAGGTTTTTAAGCTCGTCAATGCCCTCCCCCGTTTCGGCGCTTGTGCGGAGGGTTTTATAGCCCGCCTTCGTGTACATATCAAAAAGCCTGTCGCCGCGGTCCAGGTCGCACTTGTTTACACAGATCACCGGCTCGCAGTTGTTGTATGCCGCAAGGACGGCGATCCTGTCTATGAGGAGCGGGGAGGACACGGGATTCACATTGGCGGCGACGATGACCATGGTGTCGATATTTGCCACGGGCGGACGGATGAACTCATTCGTCCGGGGCAGTATCTCATCCACATTGCCGCTGCCGTCGGGATTTACCGACACCCTTACGTTATCCCCTACAAGGGGGCTGGATTTGTCAAGACGAAAACGACCCCGTGCTTTGCACCGGATCGTTTCGTCACCGGATTTTACGTAGTAAAACCCGCTTAATGCCTTGATAATAGTACCCTGCGTGTCGATCATCCTGTCTTTATTCGTTGTCATCGGGTTCCGGTTCCGGCTGAGGCTCAGGCTGAGGCTCCGGCTCAGGTTCCGGCTGGGGCTGTGGCTGGGGCTCAGGCTCAGGCTCCGGCTCCGACGGAGCAAGGGAACCGTTGGATACGCTGATGCTTACCCTTGTGCCCTCCGGCACTTCCGTTCCCGGAGACACATTCTGCCAGACAACTGTGCCGGCGGCAGCGGTATTGTCAACCCGCTCCACGGAGTATGACAGATTCATGCTCTCAAGGAGGGACACTGCCTGCTCCTGAGTCTTGCCCTCAAGGTCGGGCATCTCATGGGTTATGATCTCAGGGCCGCTTGAATAGGTGATGTATATCTTGCTCCCCTTGGTGATGTCGTCACCCTTCTCAGGGAACTGCACCATGACGTAGCCGGGAGTGATATCCTCGCTGAATTCCTCCTGAAGAATGATATCGAGATCGAGATTCAGGTTCTTCAGAAGTATCATGGCCTCGCGGTAGTCGGTATTCAGAATGTCCGGCATCTTTACTGTCTCGGTTCCGCTGGAAACGGTGAGCTCGATATTGATACCGTCGTCCTGGATGGTCATCTGTCTGCCCGGCTCGGGGTTCTGATCCATGATCTGACCCTCGGGGATCGTCTCGCTGCTCTCGTAAACGATCTCAAAGTTGTAATAAATCAGATACTCACGGCTGCTTGTGACATTGTCCACCTGCATGCCGATGAAGTGTGGAACAATGACGCGCTCGTCTTCGTTGTTGAAGGTCTGCTTTAAGAAGTAGTTCCATATAAACATGAACAGCACAACTAAAAACAGCACGCAACAAAGCGTTCCCACCAGCATGGACGTTCTGGCGGAGCGCCTTCTGGCCTTTGCGGGAGATTCCTCCTTAGGCGGGTTCTGCATATACTGCTTTATCCTGCCGAAAAAGCCCAGCGGCTTCTCCTGGCCGTCTTCCATAAGATCGGCGTCGGATACGGTGGTGAGCTTCTGGGTCGCGCCGTCAGCCGCAACA
Source organism: Oscillospiraceae bacterium (assembly GCA_017438675.1). GTDB lineage: Bacteria > Bacillota > Clostridia > Oscillospirales > Oscillospiraceae > SIG495. The sequence goes on from JAFRUW010000270.1 coordinate 1,990, forward strand.
AGGCTGCCCTTGTAGTCGAACACCATGTCCGGATTCTTCCTGAATTCCTCAAGATCGTGAAGCAGCTCGTCAGCTGACAGATACCGCTTGTTGGCATTCGGCTCCATGGCGTGCATGGTGATCTGCTCCATACCCACGGGAATCTCCGGGTTTATCTCCCTGGGCATGACGGGGATGGAATTGATGTGCTGGATCGCGATGGATACAGCGGTGTCCCCCTCAAAGGGGAGCTTGCCGGTGAGCATTTCGTACATCACGACGCCTACGGAATACAGGTCGCTTCTGGCGTCCACATGGGCGCCCTTGGCCTGCTCGGGGCTGATGTAATGTACGGAACCGAAGGTCTGATTTGTAAGCGTATTCTGGGCGTTCAGAAGCTGTGCGATACCGAAGTCGGCGACCTTGACGCTGCCGTCCTTGAGGATCATGATGTTGTGGGGCTTGATGTCCCGGTGGATAATGCCTCTGGAATGGGCGTGACTCAGTGCCTTTGCGATCTGGATGCTGAAATGAAGGACTTCCTTCCATGTCAGTACACCCTTGCGGGTTATGTACTGCTTGAGAGTGATGCCCTCGATAAGCTCCATAACGATGTACTCGATACCGTCGGAACGGCATACGTCGTAAACGCCCACGATGTTGGGGTGGGACATCATGGCTACCGCCTGAGACTCCGCCCTGAAGCGCTTTCTGATGCTTTCATCCTGAGCCAGATCGTTCCGCAGAACCTTGATGGCAACATTGCGGTTTAATCTGTGGCATCTGGCCTTGTAGACCACAGCCATGCCGCCGGCGCCGATTTTTTCCAGAATTTCGTATCTGTTGTCCAGCATCTGGCCGATATAAATATCGTTGCTACCCATAATACCCTCCTTTCTGAAGGATCGTTTATTTTCGGAACAGGACTACAGTCACATTGTCGGGCGCTCCACGCCGGAGGACTGTTTCCACAAGCCGCTCACAGCAGTTGTCCGGGGCGCCGCCCTTTATGACTTCGTCCATAATTTCCCTGTCGCTCACCACATTGGTGAGGCCGTCGGAGCAGAGAAGCAGGTAATCCCCCGCCCTCAGCTTCGGAAAGAATATATCGCACTCAACGTCCGGCTCTGTCCCTATTGCCCTCGTTATCAGGTTCTTGCTGGGATGCCGCACGGATTGCTCTCTTGTAATGTCGCCTCTCAGAACCAGCTCCTCAACTACGGAGTGATCCACGGTGACGCGCTTTATAGAGCGCTGGCGGATGATATACGCCCTGCTGTCGCCCACGTTGAACACGGTGACGCGGTCGTCCTTTACAACAGCCCCCACCATGGTGGTACCCATGCCGGCGCAGTCCGGATTCGTGACGCTCTCCCGGTATACCGCCTCGTTTGCCGTTTCCACCGCAGCCTTAATACTGTCGGAAAGAGGCGTTTCGCCGCTGTCGCCGTTTATCGTCTCTTTAAGGCTTTCCGCAACGATTTTCAGAGCGGAGGTGCTTGCCACATTGCCCGCACGGGCGCCGCCCATACCGTCACAGACTACGAGGAGCGCGGTATTCTTATCATTGTCGCATTCAGCATAGCAGGCGTCCTGGTTCTCCCGGCGGACGCTGCCCCTGTCCGTAATTGACCATACGTTCATAACGGTACCTACTCTCTCATCGCTTTGCGCCTGAGCTGACCGCAGGAGGCGTCGATATCGCTGCCCAGCTTCCGCCGGACGGTGACGTTGATGTTGTTTTTCTCAAGGATCTCGATAAACCTGCGGATGGTCTCGGGCTTCGAGGGCTTCAGCGGACTCTCATCCACGTTGTTCAGCGGGATAAGGTTCACATGGCTCCCGGTGCCCTTCAGCTTCTCCGCAAGAAGCCGTGCGTGGTACGGTGTGTCGTTCACTCCGTCGATCATGGCGTACTCAAAGCTGATGCGCCGTTTCGTCTTGTTGAAATAATTCCTGCAAGTTTCAAGGAGTTTGTCAACGCCTGTGCTCCTGTTTACGGGCATTATCTTCGACCTCGTTTCATCGTCGGGGCCGTGGAGTGAAACGCTTAAAGTTAATTGTATATTATAATCACCCAGTTTGTCAACTTTTTCTGTTAATCCGCAGGTTGAAAGTGAAATATGGCGCATTCCGATGTTCAGACCAAGGGGGTGATTGACCAGTTCCAGGAATCTCATGACGTTATCGAAGTTGTCAAGGGGCTCTCCGATGCCCATTAGCACGATATTTGAAATTTTTGATTCAGAGTCAAGTCCGGCAAACAGCACCTGATCTATGAGCTCCGAAGGCTCAAGGCACCGCACCAGTCCGCCGATGGTGGAGGCGCAGAAGGCGCAGCCCATTCGGCAGCCCACCTGAGAAGAAATGCAGATGGTGTTGCCGTGCTCATACCGCATGAGCACGCTTTCGACACAGTTGCCGTCGTAAAGCTCCCACAGGTACTTTATGGTGCCGTCGATTTTCGACACCTGTTTTCTGAGTATCTTCGGCGCGGTAATGAAGTATTCCTCGCCCAGTTTCTCCCGGAGGGCCTTGGGCAGGTTCGTCATCTCATCGAAGGTGGTGACCCCGGAATGGAGCCATTTGAATATCTGCTCTCCCCGGTAGGCGGGCTGGCCCATGTTTTTGAGGGCCTCCCCGATCTCACCGGGCAGCATGGATTTGATGTTGGTTTTCATTGTTTTCTCCGCCTCAGCTTTGCGATAAAGAAGCCGTCGGTACCGTGAATGTGGGGGTACAGCGTTATCATGCCGGTGTCGGACTTCACGGCGCCCAGATCAAAGGGCTCCGGGGCGAAGTCATCGTGTTCCGCTAAAAATCTCTCCGCAGTACCGCTGTTTTCACGCTTGAGGACGGTGCAGGTGGAGTACAGCAGCGTCCCGCCGGGCTTCACATATCCGGCAAGATTGTTTATTATCGCAAGCTGTATTTCCGGCAGTCCCTCAAGGTCGCTCTCCTTCTTGTACCGGATATCGGGCTTCTTCCTTATTACGCCGAGACCCGAGCAGGGCACGTCGGCGATGACAACGTCAAAGCTGTCCTTAAGCTCCGGCTCAAACACTCTCGCGTCGGTGGCCTGAGTCCTGATTATATCTATTCCCAGCCGCTCCGCCTCCGTCAGGACACGGTTCAGCTTTTTCGGGTGAATATCGCGGGACAGGATGCTGCCCCGATTCTCCATCAGTATGGCCGCAGCAAAGGATTTTCCGCCCGGGGCGGCGCATGCGTCCAGCACCCTCATGCCTGGCCTGACTCCCGCCGCCTCCGCCGCAAATCTCGCGGCGCCGTCCTGAATGTAGATACGGCCTTTTTTAAATGCCGCGAGCCTTGACGGATCTCCGCAGCCCGTAAGCTCAAGGCCGTTCACGGTCTGCCTGACCGCTATGCCGTCCGCCTCGATTTCACCTGCCGCTTCATCCGGCGTACACTTCAGGGTGTTCACCTGGGCGTAAACAGGGGGTATCTCGTTGTCGGCGGCAAGGTATTTTTCGCAGTCCTCACGGCCCAGTTCCTCCAGAAGGAGGCTGACAAGCCATTGGGGGTGGCTGTACCTGACGGACAGGTATTCTGTATCGTCTTTCGCCCCGATCTCCGGCATACCCTCCGCCGCGATTTTTCTTAATACGGCATTGACGAAGCCCGCCGCCCTGGGGTTCGCCCTCTTCCGGGTCAGCTCCACCCCTTCGTTCACCACGGCGTGAGCCGGTATCTTGTCCGTGAACAGGAGCTGATACACGCTTATCCTCAGAATATCCAGCACCGCAGGCTCGATCTTCGACAGCTTTACGGTTGAATACCGGGACACGCAGAAGTCGCACAGCGCCATGTTCTGGAGGACGCCGTAACAAAGCCTGTAAGCCAGGGCCGCGTCACGGCGGTCAAGGTTTTCCCGCTTTATCAGGTTGTCAAGATACGCCTCCGGCCAGGCCCCGTTTTTCCTGCCTGCGGCAAGGGACAGAAGGGCTGCCTCTCTCGCAGTCACCATAGCCTGTGACCTCTCAGGTAATCGGCGGCGTTCATGCGGCGCTTTCCCGGGGCCTGCAGCTCGGTTATCAGCATCGTTCCGTCGCCGCAGACGACCTCCACGCCGTCCTTGTTCGGTATGACGGTACCGGGCTCCATTCCCTTTGTGTCGCAGGAATACTTTTTCGCCTTGTAAACCTTTATCTTCTGACCGGCAAACTCGGCTGTGGCCACGGGCCACGGGTCGAGTCCCCGGATCCTGTTCAGTATCTCATCTCCGCCCTTTGACCAGTCGATGGGGCAGAGGCTTTTGTCTATCATGGGCGCAAGGGTGGCCTCCTCATGGTTCTGGGGCGTTCTCGGCGCGGTGCCGTTCCCAATGGCGTCCACCGTCTCACAGAGAAGCTCCGCCCCCATGACGCTGAGCCTGTCGAAGAGCTCGCCGGAGGTCTCATCGGGGAGTATCTCCGTTTCTCTCGTAAATATGATGTCCCCCGCGTCCATGGCCTCCGCCATGAACATGGAGGTGACGCCGGTTACCTTGTCCCCGTTTAAAACCGCCCACTGTATCGGCGCCGCTCCCCTGTACTTCGGGAGCAGGGAGCCGTGGATATTCACGCAGCCGTATCGGGGGTACTCAAGGATGTCCGCGGGCAGTATTTTTCCGTAGGCGACCACGGCGATGAGATCGGGAGCAAGTTCCCGGATTATACCCATGGCCTCCCCGTCCCGCATTTTCGCGGGCTGGAAAACCGGTGTGCCGTGGGAAAGGGCCAGCTTCTTAACCGGGCTTTCCTCGGGCTTCATACCCCTGTTTTTCGGCTTGTCCGGCTGGGTGAACACACCGCAGACATCATAGCCCCGGTCATACAGCTCTTTGAGGGAGCGCTCCGCGAAATCGGGAGTGCCCATAAAAAGGATCCTCATTCGTCGCGCCCCTCCAGCTCATCAAGCTCCTCCGGAGTCAGCATATGCTCGGCAAACTCTGTGAAGAGATGGCCGTCAAGGTGGTCGATCTCATGGCAGAAGGCCCTTGCGGTAAGCCCCTCGCCCAGATACTCAAACTCCTTGCCGTATCTGTCGAAGGCGCGCACCTTCACCACATTGGGTCTTGTGACGATGCCGTACTCACCGGGAAGGCTGAGGCAGCCTTCGTTGCCGGTCTGCTCGCCGTCGGTAAAGATGATCTCGGGGTTAATGAGCTCGATAATCTGCTCCTCGGGGGTCTCGGTCTCCTTATTTGTGTCCATTACGATGACCACCCTGCGGAGAACGCCCACCTGGGGCGCCGCAAGGCCCACACCGTCCGCCGCAAGAAGTGTCTCCCTCATGTCATCTAAAAGGGTGTGAATACGGTCGTTGAACTTATCAACGGGGCGGCTCACTTTATTTAAAGTTCTGTCTCCGAATCTGAGAATATTTCTGAGTGCCATATCCGATCTTCCTCTCCGATTTGTATATTTCAGTTCAGGGGATCATAATCGGCAAACGCCGAAAGGCCCCTGTTGGATCTGTCCTTTGAAAACTCCCTCACCACGTGGGCGATGGTTTCCCTTATCTGCTTTGTGTTCCGGCACCGGATCATTATACGGTACCTGTATTTGTTGTTGACCTTGGCGATTCCCGCCGGGGCAGGACCCAGAATACTTAACCCCTCCGTCCCGCCGAGGTAACCCATGAGGGAGCTTTTTATCCCCCGGCAGCCGCCGATAACCGCGTCCTCCTCCGGACCCAGCACCGTGACCTCGAAAATATCCGAAAAGGGCGGCGTCCCCTGGAGCCTTCTCATTTCCAGCTCCCTTGTGTAAAAGCTCATGTAATCCTGCTCCGCCGCAAGGCGAATGACCTCGTTGTCCGGTGTATATGTCTGGATGACGGCCCTGCCGGTCTTGTCGCCCCTGCCGGAGCGGCCTATGACCTGGGTCATGACGGAGAACATGCGCTCGTAAGCGCGGAAATCGTTTATATACATCATCTGGTCGGCGGATATTACCCCCGCCAGCGTAACATTGTCAAAATTAAGTCCCTTTGTGACCATCTGCGTGCCCACAAGGATGGGTATTTTTTTCGCCGCGAATCTGCCGAGTATCTTCTCATGGCCGGATTTCGCCGAAACGGTATCCGTATCCATACGCAACACCTCTGCGCCGGGGAAAAGGCTGTGAAGCTCCTCCTCCACTCTTTGCGTGCCCGCGCCGATGAATTTTATCCTGCCGCCGCACTCCGGGCAGCTTTTGGGCAGCGGTACCGAATGGCCGCAGTAGTGGCAGATGAGACGGTTGTTCACCGAATGATACGTCATAGAAACGCTGCAGTTTTTGCAGGTAAAGGTGTGGCCGCACTCCCCGCACATGGTGACGGCTGAGGCGCCCCTGCGGTTTATGAACAGTATGCTCTGCTCTCCCCGGTCTATGTTTTTCATAAGCTCCGCCCTTAACGGGGCGCTTACGGAGGAGCCGTTGTCCTCCATTATCTCCCGCCGCATGTCGACGATTATGACCTCCGGGAGCCGCTGCTTATTGTATCTTTCATGTATTTCAAAAAGCTTATACTTACCCTGCCGGGCGGCATACATGCTCTCGACGGCCGGAGTTGCGGAACCCAGAAGCAGGAGGGCGTTATGGCGGACGCATCTGTATTTCGCCACATCCCTGGCATTGTATCTCGGCGAGTTTTCCGACTTGTAGGTGTGCTCCTGCTCCTCGTCGATGATGATAAGCCCTATGTCGTTAAGGGGCGCGAATACCGCCGACCGGGTGCCGACAACGACCCGGACTTCACCGGACCGGATGCGCTTCCACTCGTCGTACCGCTCACCCATTGTGAGGGAGCTGTGGAGAACGGCGATACTGTCGCCGAAGAAGCCGGAAAACGTGCTTAAAAGCTGGGGCGTAAGCCCGATCTCCGGGACTAAGATTATGGCGTTCCTGCCGCGGTCAAGCGTCTCCTGAATGAGCCTTATATAAACAAGGGTCTTGCCGCTGCCCGTTACGCCGTAAAGGAGGGCGGCCTCGGGCTTACCGCTTTCGAGCAGTATATTAAGACCGTCAAAGGCGGCCTTTTGTTCCCTGTTCAGGGTGACGGTCAGATCCTCGTCTTTAAAAAAGATCATAGGGCGGCGGTAGACTTCCCTGAACTCCGTCCCGATGACGCCGCGCTTTTCCAGCGCCTTTACCGACTGCCGCGACGCGCCGGTGTGGATGCAGATGTCCTTAACCGGGGCGGAGCCGATCTGCGCCATGAGCCGCAGTATGGACGACTGGGCCGGCGCCGACAGTTTTTTCTGATCCGCGAGCTCCATGGCCTCCTCACCGTCGATAAGGAGGTTCGCTGTCTCGATGACCTTGTCGCCTACCCGCTTTGAGCCTTTTCCGTCTGACCACATGCCGATGGGAAGCATGGTTTTCACCGCCTCGTAAACGGTGCAGAAAAACCTGTCCCTCATCCAGAGGGCAAGCTTAAGCTGTTCCCCGTCCAGAACCGGCTCACTGTCTATGACTGACTCCACGCATTTGAGCTTGTCAAACTCCGTCTCACGGGTCACGGAGAGGATCATGCCCTCCGAACGCCTGTTGCCTTTTCCGAAGGGCACCGTTACCCTTGCGCCGGGGACTGCCTTTTCCGCCAGTGCGTCGGGAACGATGTAATCATAGGGTCTGTCAATGGAAAACACCGCGGCGGAAACCGCGATTTTAGCGATCATTCTTTTTTCCATGAAGCCCTCCCCTCAAAAAAACAACACCTGCCGATGCGCGCAAAAGATGACTATGCTCAAGGGCGCACTGAGAAAAATGTGCTTCCTTGAGCTGAAATGTCATAGTCATATTACTCAGACTGTAGACAAACCTAGACTGCGAGAAAAAGCTTCGCAGAATTTCGCCGCCGCAGCGGCGAAACAAATTTGAATCCATTTTTCCCGGGAGCATGTATCACGGGAAAAATACAGGAAAGCCGCAAACGTGCAAATTGAATTATCCTTTATTCATTATTTCAATCAATTCAATTTGTGCGATGCAGCGGCGCATAACTCAAAACAAATCGTGAGATTTGTTTTGTAGCATGTCGACTTTGTCGACATGCTCATTACTCCGCTTCTTCCGAAACGGGCTCTTCCTCTTCCGCTGCCTCGGGAGCAGCTTCTTCCTCTCCGGCCTCCACGGATTCCTCTTCCGCTTCGCCTTCCTCATGGCTTACCACCGTGATCTTGCCGTCGGCGATTTCCCTGATTGCCACGGACACAGACTTTTCCTCAAGATAGTTCTGCGTCTCCTCCGCCTCAGCGGAAATCTCCCTCGCTCTCTTCGCAATGACGTTGACAAGCAGGTATCTGCTGTCGATTTTCTCCAAAAGTTCCGCCATTGATGGATAAAGCATCATAATAAATTACTCCCTTCGTTTTTTCCCATTATGCTTAACAGCTCGCGAACTGCCCTTATTATACAGTCGTTCACTACTACATGGTCATACTGTCCGGCATACTCCATCTCTTTCATTGCCGTTTCAAGTCTGCCTCTGATTACCTCTTCCGTTTCCGTACCCCTGCCTCTGAGCCTGCGCTCCAGCTCCTCAACGGAAGGGGGCATGATGAAGATCGTTTCCGCTTCGGGAAGCTTTTCCTTCAGCTGCAGGAACCCCTGCACCTCGATCTCCACTATTACGTCCTTGCCCAGGGCCAGATTGTCTTTTATCGGCTGTGTGGGGGTGCCGTAAAAGTTGTTCTGATACTCCGCGTGCTCAAGGAACTCGTCCCGATCCAGCATTTCAAGGAACTGCTCTCTGGTTATAAAGTGATAGTCGACACCGTCGATCTCCCCGGGGCGCATATCCCTTGTGGTGGCCGATACGGAATAGAACACATCGTCCCTCTTTTTAAGCTCCGCAAGAAGCGTCCCCTTGCCGGAGCCCGAGGGCCCCGAAACAATATATATCTTACTCATCGTCATCCTCCGGAACGATATCCTTCTCGGCCTTGTCGCCGAACCTGCCCGCAACTGTTTCCGGCTGGACGGCTGACAGGATTATATGACCGCTGTCCGTAATTATGACAGCCCTTGTGCGCCTGCCGTAGGTGGCGTCCACAAGCTGACCGTTGTCCCTTGCGTCGCTTATAATGCGCTTTATGGGCGCCGATTCGGGACTTACAACGGCTACAAGCCTGCTCGCCGAGACCATATTGCCGAATCCTATGTTTATGAGCTTCATGTTCCAAACTCCATTCTGCCAGTGTTATTCAGTAAAAAGCTTCGCGGATTTCTTTTGAAGCGAAGCTTTACTCCACGTTCTGCACCTGTTCGCGGATCTTTTCGATCTCGGCCTTCAGGTCGATGACGATCTTCGCCATTTCACCGTCGTTTCCCTTGGAGCCGATGGTGTTGGCCTCGCGGTTCATCTCCTGAACGATAAAGTCCAGCTTTCTGCCCACGGGCTCGCTGCCGGAAATCAGGTGCCTGAGCTGGGAAACGTGGCTTCTCAGGCGAACGACCTCCTCATTCACCGCCACTCTGTCGGCGAATATGGCCGCCTCAAGGAGGATGCGGTTCTCGTCCACATCGGCGGACTGGAGCACCTCCGTCATCCTCTGGTACAGCTTCTCCCTGTATTCCGGCACGGTGACGGCGGAGCGCGTTTCAGCCAAATCGGTGAGGCGCAGGATCTCGTCGGCATGGGAGCTTATGTCGTTAAAGAGCTTTTCGCCCTCTCTCGTCCTCATGCTGTCAAAACCCCTGAGAGCCTCCTCAAGGATACCGCAGATATCCTTTTCCAGAGTCTCCGTGTCCTCCTCGATTTTTTCGACCTTCAGGATGTCCGGGAATCGGGCAAGGGCGCCCGCCGTCAGATCGTTGTCTATGCCGAACTTCTCCGAAAGCTGGCGAATCGCCGCCACATAAGCCTCGGACAGATGCTCGTTTACAGTGATGGTCACATCGTCGCTCTTTCCGGCGTCGATGGTGACGTATACATCCACCTTTCCCCGGGATATGTACTTCTGCACCATGGCCTTCATACCGTCCTCTACGGCGGTATAGACCCTGGG
>JAFRUW010000271.1 GCA_017438675.1 Oscillospiraceae bacterium
ATGCTGCAATGAACCTGAAAAAGCTGGCAGAATGGAGCTGGAACAACTCCATTTTCCACCTTGATTTCAGACTATTTTACCCCAGAATCATCAGAACCCAAGTTTTCGCTTGCTGAAATCTGGGGTTCTTTGACAGACTGAGATATTGACGGCTGCGTTTTGCAGCCGTCAATATCAGATTTATAAACGCATGCTTATTGCTGATGCGGTGTTTATTGTGCCACAAGGGCTCTTGAAATAAGGACAAGATCCTTGTTGTCAATGACGCCGTCATCATTGTAATCGGCTGCCTCAAGCTGGGATTCGTTGAACTCAACGAGCTGGACAAGGTATCTCGCGATCATTATCAGGTCGCGGTTGTCAATGATGCCGTCAAGGGTCACATCGCCGGGGAAGTAATCGTTGTCGATTACAAGGGTGCCGTCATAGGAGATGAGCGCGACATGATCGGGAACATTGTCGGTAGCCTTGATATTCGTCATCTTAAGAGCGTATTCACCCTCTGCGTACCAGGGCAGAACATCCAGATCGTAGTTCACCGTGAACAGCTTGCCGGCGCCGAAGCACTCGCCGTATTCGTTCCAGACGATGATCTGGCAGTTTGCCGGGTTGTACTCAAAGCTGTGGGGGCTTTCGACGGAATCGATGGGGATCTGGGAATCGAGGGTCAGCCTTATGGAGCTGATAGGCTCGTCTCCGACATAGTAAACGTCAATTGCAGCCTTCTCGCCTTCGCCGCACTTGCCTACGGTCTTTCCGCCGACAACGGCGCCTTCGGGGATGGCGTCAACGACTGTTACGGTGGCGGTCACGTCTGTCATGGCCTTGCCTCTGCCCTCTGCCGGTACCTCGACCTGGGCCTGACCGGCTACGGTGAAGGTGCCTGCCGCATCCTCGGGAACGGCGTCCCAAACAACGGGAACGTCGGTGATCTCGCCTGTGGCGACATCAAGGCTCTTCACCGTCTCGGGAAGCACTACCTCGCCGCCCACAGCGGGAACGCTTATGTCGCTCTCCACCACGTTCTTTGCGAAGGCGTCGTTCCACGCCAGCATGGATGCCTGAAGTGTGGAGTTTGCGCCCCTGCCTGTTCCGTATACGCTCTGACCGTTCCAGGGCCATACGCCCTGACCCGCGTTGTTGGGAACGTCGTTGATGGTCTTCATGATCTCGACGGCGATATCGCCGGCCATCTGGGTGCTGTAGCGGGTGCCTACGGGATAGTTGGGGTTGTCAAGGGGGCTGGAGATGGTGCCGGAGTGAGAGGGTGAGCACTCGGCGATATTGAACTGTACACCGGGCAGGAGCTTGGACATCTCCACGATGTTCTTCTGTACGGTTGCGTAGGTGCCGTGCCAGTCGGGATAGTAGGATACGCCGATGCGGTCAACCATGCCGCTCATGCCCTTCAGATCGGAGGACAGGTTGGAGATGAGGGTCATGACCTTGTTGAAAACGTAATCCTCGTCAACGACAACTTTGTTGCCGTTTCTGGGCTGCTCAACCACGTTGAAGGCGAAGTGCATCTCGCTCTGAATATCGAGCTTGTATTCCTCGTTCAGCTTCAGTATCGCCCTGTTGCCCGCGTCAACAAGTCTTGCCAGATTGTTGATGGAGTCAAGGAACTCCTTGTACGCTGCGCTCTCAGTGTCGCCTGCCGCCTCAGCGTACTTTGCCCACTTTACGCCGCCGCCGGGTGTAGCGTCGGGATTGATCTTTGTGCCGTCAATTGTCCTGCCGTTCTCCAGCATGTTTTCGGGGGAATTGTCGCGGATGAAGCGCTTGTAGTAATCGTGATAATCGGCGAACTCGTTTACCAGCAGGTACTCGGAGCCCCACATCATGCCGTTTGTGATCTCATTGCCGAGAGCCACGATGGAGGGAGGTGTGCCCTGATCGATGAGCTGCTTCAGATAATCATAGGTAAAGGTGTAGACGGTGTCCACCAGTTCGTCAAAGGGAAGCTCCGCCCATGCGTAGGGCTTGGGCTGGTTCTGGGGGTCAGACCAGCTGTCGGCATAGTGGAAGTCGATGGCCAGCTTCTGACCTGCGCCCACGATGTACCTGGCGTAATTCAGCTGAGCCGCCGGGGAGCAGCTTGTGGCGGAGGTGCTGACGGAGGGCGGGTTCGCGCCGATAGCCTCATTTATGTCGCCTGCGTATCTCCAGTCGCCCTCGCTCCTGGGTTCGTTCCACACGCGGAGACGGGTGGTATCCCAGCCCAGATCCTTTACGAGACCGAAGAAGTTGTTGCCGCTCTCCGCGGAACCCTCATCGTTGAGAGCGCCGCCGCGGTAGCCTTCTGCGGGGGGATTGTTGCCGGCATTGTAGTAATACTTGTTGGAATAGCTGACAGTGGAGCTGTCGGAACCGTTGTTCAGGTCGGGGCGGAGGTAGTTTATGATCCTGAACTCCGCAACACCGGGAATGAAGCCTGAGAGGACGGTAAGCTTCACATAGCGCAGGCCTTCAAAGGCAAAGATGTCTGTGAAAACTGCGCCGGGGAGGGTGTTCTCACTCTTGTCTGCGATGACCTTCCACTCGCTGCCGTCCGCGGAGCCTTCTATCTTGTACTTATAGACGGAAGAGTCCTCAGCAAATACGGTTTCGATCTTGCGGACAGCGTCGTAAGCGCCGCCCAGATCAACCGTAAGGGTCGCGGGCTCTCTTTGCCAGACCCACGCGGTGTCAGGATCGCCGTCAGCCGCCAGAGCAGCATCTCCGCTGTCGGCGGAGAAGTTGACCCAGTATTTGCCGGAAATGTTGCTTTCCGCCGGCTTGTACTCCGCCGTACCGCTTAAGGCAAGGGCGGATACAGGCAGCAGTGTCATCGCCATGACGATAACAAGCAGTAGTGCCACTGTTTTTTTCATTGTTTTTTCTCCTTTTAAAATAATAGATTTCTTCGGCGATATACAGAACAGCAGAATAAGTCGCCTTTCATAAATGGAAATCCGCAGCCGCGGGCATGAAAAGCCAAACGCCGTTAACTGCTGTTTATACATCACTGCTTGTATGATTGTATCAAGTTTTGGGCTTGCAGTCAACATTTTTTATGCTGTTTAGCACAAAAAACATGTCTCTCAGTGCATAACAGCAAAGGCTTATGCCCGCTGACGCAGACATAAGCCTTTGCAGGAATGATCTATATTTATATTGTATGAATCACGGTCAACTCTGGCTTACCACATATCTGGCGATCTGTACCAGGTCGGAGTTGTTGATAATGCCGTCCTCGTTGAAGTCGGCAGCGATCTTCTGCTTCTCATTGAACTCCACAAGGTGGACAAGGTATCTTGCGATGAGGATCAGGTCGCGGTTGTCCACCGCACCGTCCTGGCTCACGTCGCCTGCGGGATAGTCGTTCTCTATAGTGACGACGGCCGGATAAGTGCCAACAGGAATCGTATCGTAGTCGATTGTAAACATATTGAAGGTCATAGCATCGATAGCGGTAATATTAATCGGATAATCGCCCTCCGGATACCACGGATCGGCATCAAGATCAATTACGACGGTGGCAATCGTCCCCTGGCCTATGGACATCGCCAAGATATCCATAATCACCGCTTCACCGGTTTCAGGATTATACTGGGAGATGATCATAGTGCCTGCGTATTCATCTCTGAGTTTAACGGACTTGATCGGCAGATCCGACTCAAGCTTAAACACCAGGGAGCCTATATCGGCGTCTCCCACATACTTTATCTCAACCGTCGCGGTCTCGCCTTCGCCGCACTTGCCCACAGTCTTTGTACCGACAAGGGCGCCCTTGGGGATGGCGTCAAACTCTGTGACGTAGGCTGTGACCTCGGTCATCGCCTTGCCTCTGCCTTCTGCGGGAACCTCGACCTGAGCCCGGCCCTTTACGGTGAAGGTACCTTCCGCGTCCTCGGGGATCTCATCCCATACAACGGGTACGTCGGTGATCTCGCCTGTTGCAACATCGAGGCTCTTTACAGTCTCGGGAAGGGCGATTTCCTTGCCTGTTTCAGCCGGGACGCTTATGCTGCTCTCCACTACGTTCTTGGCGAAGGCGTCGTTCCACGCCAGCATTGACGCCTGGAGGGTGTATGCGGTGCTGCCGCAGCCGCCGCCGGATACTCCGTACACGCTCTGACCGTTCCAGGGCCATACGCCCTGACCCACGTTGCCGGGAACGTCGTTGATGGTCTTCATGATCTCAATGGCGATATCACCGGCCATCTGGGTGCTGTAGCGTGTTCCCACGGGGTAGTTGGGATTGTCAAGCTCGCTGGAGATGGTGCCGGAGTGAGAGGGTGAGCACTCTGCAATATTGAACTGTACGCCGGGAAGGATCTTTGACATCTCGACTATGTTCTTCTGGACCGTGGCGTAGGTGCCGTGCCAATCGGGATAGTAGGATACACCGATGCGGTCAACCATGCCGCTCATGCCGTTAAGATCTTCTGCCAGGTTGGAGATAAGGGTCATGACCTTGTTGAAAACATAGTCCTCGTCAAGAACCACCTTGTCACCGTTTCTGGGCTGCTCGATGACGTTGAAGGCAAAGTGCATCTCGCTCTGAATATCGAGCTTGTATTCCTCGTTCAGCTTCAGTATCGCCCTGTTGCCCGCGTCAACAAGTCTCGCCAGATTGTTGATGGAAGCCAGGAACTCCTGATACGCGGCGCTCTCGGTGTCGCCGTCTGCCTCAGCATACTTTACCCACTTTACGCCGCCGCCGGGTGTGGCGTCGGGGTTGATAAGGGTGCCGTCGATTGTCCTGCCGTCCTCCTGCATGTTTTCGGGGGAATTGTCGCGGATGAAGCGCTTGTAATAATCATGGTAATCGGCGTACTCGTTTACCTCCAGGTACTCGGAACCCCACATCATGCCGTTTGTGATCTCGTTGCCGAGAGCGACGATAGAGGGAGGAGTACCCTGTTCGATGAGCTGCTTCAGATAGTCGTATGTGAAATCGTAGACGGTGTCAACAAGCTCGTCAAAGGGAAGCTCCGCCCATGCGTAGGGCTTGGGCTGGTTCTGGGGGTCTGCCCAGCTGTCCGCATAGTGGAAGTCGATGGCCAGCTTCTGACCCGCGCCCACTATGTACTTTGCGTAGTTGAGCTGTGCGGAAGGCGCGCAGCTTGTGGCGGAGGTGCTGACGGAAGGCCAGTTCGCGCCGATGGCCTCATTAATATCGCCGGCATAACGCCAGTCACCCTCACTCCTGGGCTCGTTCCACACACGGAGACGGGTGGTATCCCAGCCCAGATCCTTTACAAGGCCGAAGTAGTTGTTGCCGCTCTCGGCGGAGCCCTCGTCGTTCAGGGAGCCGCCGCGGTATCCCTCGACGGGAGGATTGTTATTGGCGTTGTAGTTGTACTTGTACGAATAACTGACAGTGGAGCTGTCGGAACCGTTATTCATGTCGGGGCGGAGATAGTTTATTATCCTGAACTCTTTCACGCCGGGAACATAGCTTGACAGGACGGTGAGCTTTACGTAGCGTAGACCTTCAAAGGTAAAAATGTCGGTGAAGACAGCGCCGGGAGTGGTGTTGGCGCTTTTGTCCGCAATAGTTTCCCACTCTTCTCCGTCTGCAGAGCCCTCGATCTTATACTGATATCGGGAGGCGCTGTCGGCGAAAACAGTCTCGATCTTGCGGATGGCATCATAAGCGCCGCCCAGATCGACTGTCAGTTCCGCGGGTTCATTTTCCCATACCCATGCGGTGGTCTCATCGCCGTCGGAGGCAAGAGCCGCGTCACCCTCATCGGATGAGAAGGTAACCCAGTATTTTCCTGAAATGCAGCTTTCTGCAGGGGTGTAATTCACTGTCCCGTTCAGCGCAAATGCGGAAACGGGAAGCAGCGTCAAAGCCATGGCAA
>JAFRUW010000272.1 GCA_017438675.1 Oscillospiraceae bacterium
AATGCTGCAAAAAACCCTTGAAAGCTCAAGCTTTCAAGGGTTTTTGTTCTGAATTATTTATGACCGAACTTCTTGTTGAACTTATCAACACGACCGCTGGTATCGACCAGCTTCTGCTTGCCGGTATAGAAGGGGTGGCACTTTGAGCAGATTTCTACCTTGATATCCTTTTTTGTGCTTCCCGTCTCAATAACCTCACCGCAAGCGCATCTGATAGTCGTCTGCTGGTAGTTGGGATGAATACCTTCCTTCACTTGAGCTCACCTCTTTCACGTTTCTCTTTGGAATTTTACAGTCCAATGGAGATTCTAACACATACTCCCGGAAAATGCAACACTTTTTTTAAAAAATATAATTTGGATTATTTCACCTGTATCGGAAGGTCTTTTGAGAAGAAATACAGCACCTTTTCCCGGGTTTCAAGGCCGGTTATCCGCTCCATTGCAAGCTGATACGCCCCCAGCTGGCGGCTGTAGGCATCCACCTTCTCCTTGAGGTTGTCGTCGTCTATATAATCCGTCTTGTAGTCGATGATCGTGAGCTTTCCGTCCTCCACGATGCAGCAGTCGATAACGCCCTGGAGGAGTATCTCATCCTCTCCCCCGTTCTCATACCATGTGCCTGCCGGTACCAGGACGGAAAATTTGAACTCCCTGTACAGTCTGTCGGCGGCGAGAACATGTTTGCCCAGCTCCGACCGGAAAAACCTGAGTATCTTCCGTGGATTTACAGCTCTGCGCTGCTTTTCGTCCAGAAGCCCCAGACCGTGAAGCCTGTCAAGCTCTGTTTCTGTCTCCCCGATACTGCCGCATTTACCGAAGTCTATGTACTGCATGGCAAGGTGCAGGGCAGTGCCCTTCTCAGCGCCTGTGAGCTCCCGTTTCCCGGCTGATAAAAAGTCCGGCTCACGGATGTATATCCGCTCTTCCCGTTCCGGAAGCGCCGCCGCTTCCTCCGCAGCCTCCTCGTCGGCAAACCGGCCCTTCAGCTCCGTCGCCGTGAGCTTTGAGGGGATATCCGACACGCTGTATGGGTAGGTCCAGCAGAGCTTCTTTTCCAGATCCCGCTCCGGAGCTTCAGTCTCCGGCTCCGCCTCCCCGGTCCCGCCGGATGTCTCCGCCTCCGCCGACACCTCATCTTTTCCGACAAGTTTCACGACCCATTTGCTGTCGTCCTCACAGGGCAGCGTGACGCCGCCGAATCTTATGGGCCTGGACTCCGGCCTGCAAAGGGCCGTCAGGAGCACCCAGTCCGCCATGGATTTTGCCGAGGCCGCCGCCTGAGGCTCCACAGGCAGTCTCGCGTCGGTGAGAAGCTTTGCCATCCGCTTTTCGCAGTTGGACAGGCAGCAGGTCATTATGAGCTTTTCCTTTGCCCTGGTCATCGCCACGTAGAGCACCCTCAGCTCCTCCGCCAGGAGCTCATCTTTCATCACGATGCCCACTGCCCGCCGTGCCACAGTCTCGTATTCGATCCGCTGTTCCGGCTCAATGAGCTTTGCGCCCACACCCAGCTTCGGATGTATCAGCATCCGCTTTTGCAGATCCCGGGTGTTGAACTCACCTCCGAGGCCCGTGAGGATAACCGCCGGGAACTCCAGTCCTTTTGACTTGTGGATGCTCAGCACCCTTACGCCTTCGGCCTTTTCCGCCGATTCGGGCGCCGGAAGGCCGCCCTTCTCCATCTGCTTTCTGATAAAGCCCAGGAAGCTGAAAAGCCCCTTGTAGCCCGCGTTCTCATAGCTTTTTGCCTGCTCAAACAGACCCATCAGGTTCTCAAGCCTGCGGCTGCCCTCGCTCATTGCCGCGGCTATGGCGGGGAAACCGGTCCTGTCGTAGATCGTCCATATAAGTGCGTCTGAGGACATATCGGCCGCCGCATCCCGGAAATACTTAAGCTCGGCTAAAAACCGGGCGCTCTTTTCCATGGTTTCCGCGGACTTCACAAGGGCGTCGTAGTAGCCCCCGTCCCTGTCGCAGAGGCGGACGGCAGCAAGCTCATCCGCCGTAAAGCCGTAGATGGGGCTTCGCAGAACGGAGATCAGGGGCACGTCCTGCCTGGGGTTGTCGATAACTGTCAGCAGAGAGATCATGACCGTGATCTCCACCGAGGTGAAAACCCTGTCGGCTTCGTCTGCGGCCACAGGAATACCCAGTCTTCTCAGCGCCGACACGTACGTCGCGGCCCTGCCCCTGGGTGACCGCATAAGTATTGCAATATCGCTGTATTTATATTCATTTGACAGCTCCAGGACGCGCTTGGCTGCGAATTCCGCCTCAAGCTCCTCCTTTTCCGGGGACTCATCATCCTCCTTTTCGCCGTCGATGACATCAAGCTCGATGCAGGGCTCACCGTCCTCGTCGGTGGTCCCGCCCCATTTCAGATACTCCTCCTCAGTGTAAGGGATCTCGCCGAAATCATCGGACATCAGGTTTGAAAACACAAAGTTCACCCCGTTAAGGATATCTCTTTTCGACCTGAAATTCTTTGTAAGCAGAATCTTTATCCCGCCCTCCGCCTCAGGATCGGCGGAAAATGTCTCATACTTTTTAAGGAATATTGAAGGATCGGCAAGGCGGAACCTGTAAATGGACTGCTTCACATCGCCCACCATGAAGACGTTTTTCCCGTTCCTTGATACGGCGTTCATAATAAGCTCCTGAACGGCGTTCACGTCCTGATACTCGTCCACCATTATCTCTTTGAACCGTTTCGATATGCTTCCGGCGATCTCTGTGGGCTCAAGGGTCTCCCTGTCGGCAAGGAGCTTTACGGCCAGATGCTCCAGATCGGAGAAATCCATAACGCCCCGGCGCCGCTTTTCCTCACCGTACCGCTCCATAAAGCGGTTCACAGCGGCGAAAAGGCCGCGTATAACCGGCTTTACGTTTTCGATCCCTTTAAGCAGCTCCTCATTGTCCGAAGCGAAATCCACGGCCAGCTTGTCCATTTCCTTTTTGCACCGTTTGCGCAGCTCCTTGAAGTCGTCGAATCCGGTAAGCCTGCCCGCCGTTGGAAACGCTATGGCCGAAGCCTCCGCAGCCTCGTCCCAGCCGCAGTCCAGCTTCCCGATAAAGTTTGAGATGCTGTTCACCGTTGCCTGTATGCTGTTCCCGTATTTCTCGCCGAACTCGGGATGTATCTCAGCCTCGCCCAGCAGCTCCTCCATGCGTTCTTTCCAGTATTTTGCCGTCTTTTTTGCCCTGTCTGTGATTATCTGTCCCCATACGGTCTCCGATATGTCGCAGCCGGAATCCGTTTCCTCAAGCCTTTTAAGCTGATCCTCCATCCAGTCCATGGGATAGGGGTGGCACTGAAGCTTTTCGTAAGTCTCCCTGACTGTCTCCACAAGCCTCATGTCGTCCCTGCCGGCGCCGGTGGCGTCCACAAGGGCGCAGAAATCCTCATCCCTGTCTATAGTCTCGTACAGCTCCTCAACAGTCTCATCCAGTACAAGATCCTTTATAACGCCCGCTTCGCCTTCCTCGATGACTCTTGTCTCCGGTGAAAGGCCGAGAGTGTGGATATTCTCCCGGATTATGCCTGTGCAGAAGCTGTGGATGGTGCCGATGCCCGCCTTATGTATAAGATGGCTCTGCCGCCTCAGTGATGCGTTTGAAGGGTCCTCCGCCAGCATGGCATTCAGCCCTTCAAGTATCCTTGTCCTGAGCTCCGCCGCAGCGGCCTTTGTGTAGGTGATGACAAGATATTCCGTTATATCTCCGCCCTCGGCAACATGGCGCAGCAGCCGCTCCACAAGCACCCTTGTCTTGCCGGAACCGGCTCCGGCGGATACAAGTATGGGTCCGTTGTCGGAGTAAACCGCTGCCCGCTGCTCCGGGGTAAAATCAAATCTGTCAGCCATTCTTCTGCCCTCTCTTCTCTCTGAGCTTATCCCAGACCTCCGATGACTTCAGCTTTTTAATATACCTCATCCTGTCGCCCCGGGATTCATCGAAGTGGCACGCCTCAAAATACCTGCAATAGACGCAGGCATTGTCCTGCTGGTTCTTTAAGTACGGGTCGGCATTGATGGAGCCCCGCCGCAGCTCCTTTGCCATCTCGATAAGGACGCCGTCGATATGCTTCACAAGGCTTCCGAACTGCTCTGCGGTGCACAGGCTGTCCCCTGCGGGATTTCCTTCTTTTGT
The DNA here is from genome assembly GCA_017438675.1 of Oscillospiraceae bacterium. Lineage (GTDB taxonomy): Bacteria > Bacillota > Clostridia > Oscillospirales > Oscillospiraceae > SIG495. Next base: position 4,152 of record JAFRUW010000272.1, read on the forward strand.
GAGCTTTATGGGCAGGTACTTGGGTGTCTTGTCCTTCTCCATGGCTTTCAGCATTTCCGGATCGTCAAGGAGCAGTCCGTTCCGCACCAGCTTTTTGGCCCGCTCCTTCTCTATCTCCTTCTCATCCATGCCCAGCGTCGCCGGTACGGTCACGTCCGCCGCCGGGGCGTAAAGCACGCCTGCGGGGACGATCTCTTTCCCGTACCGCTCTTTACCGCTCCGCTCAAGGGCCGAGAGGTACATCAGCATCTGCATGCCCATACCGTACCACACGTCCGACAGGCTGAAGCTCTTTTTCCCGGTCTTATAGTCCACCACCCGGAGATACAGTCTGCCGTCGTGAACCCAGCCGTCCACACGGTCAACCTTGCCGTTTACATTTACCGTCATATCGCCGTCGGTCACCTGAACGCCCCCGATATCGCCCCCCGGCCCGAAGGACAGCTCAAAGTCCACGGGGCTGAAATCGGAAACCGCCAGTTCCTCCGCCATATCGGCGACGATGCGCTCCACGGCGGCGGAAAGCCTGCGGAACAGGTAGATAAATCTGGCTGACTTCTCTTTAAGCCCTCCAAGCATCTCGTCGGCATATTTTCTGACATATTTTTTCGTGAGCCGGATACAGTCCTCCCGGGAGATTTTCCCGAAGCCGCCGGCGTCTTCCGCGTCCCGCGCCACGTTTTCAAGTATGTAGTGCATGAATGTACCCACGGCGGGGGCGTCGAACTTTGCCTCCTGTCTCGGTTTTGCCCGAAGCCCATACTCCATGAAGTACATGAATCTGCATGAATGGAACTTGTCCACCCGTGAGGCGGAAAGGTTCATGTTCCGGGAATACAGCTCTCCCGCTGTCCGGGGGCTGAGCTGACCCCGTTTGCCGGCGGCGGCTGCCGCGGCAGAATCCAGCCGCTCCTTGACCGAACTGTCCAAGCTCAGGTATTCCCTTGCCTCCGCATCTCCCCCCACTGCAAGCTCAAGGCAGGGCAGAAGTGCGTTTTCCTTTATTTTTTCATCGACATCGGCTATATCGATGCCGAAAATGTTCCCGATCTCAAGGAGCACAAAGGAGGGTCTCGACACTCCGGAATATGACATTATGAGATGCTCCGACGGCAGCGTCAAAGACGTATAAATGAGGTTGTATTCCCGGAACAGGCTCTGCTCCGAATCGTCGTTGAGCTCCAGCCCGTGGGACTTCATCTCATCCCGCTCGAAGTCGGAAAGGAGTCCCCTCTGACCCTCCATTTTGGGCATTGCCTCGTCTGTGGCGCCGATAACCATAAGGCACTTCACATCCCTGCGCCGCAGTTTTGACATATCGCCTGTCATTACCCTGTCCAGCGCCATGGGTATGGTGCCCACCTGATACTGGGACAGGAGCAGGGCAAACAGTCTGCGGAACTCGTATATATCCAGCTCCGTATCCCCCAGCACATCGGCAAACTGTTCAATGGCGCGAACGATAATTTCCCAGAGCTGGAGATACTCTCCCGCAAGCTGCACCTCTCCCTTTTCCCGGAACCGCTTCACCTTTTCCTCAAGCTTCGCCGGTACGTCCGCATCAGTCAGGAAAGCGTACAGCGCCCTGGCTTTTCCCGCGGCGGTATGCTCACCGCGCAGGCTCTTTTCAAAAGCCCCAAAGGGTTCCGCCACTTTGATCCTTATACCGTTAAGCCTGTCCAGCAGCTCGCGGTCGCTGTCGGTATACTCGTAATTATACCCTCTCGGATGGAACTTCCAGGGCTCATCCCGAAGCCATGCTTTCCCGCCCCGGATATTCCATTTCAGGACATAGTTTTCCAGAATATCCCTGTCGTCACGGTCAAGCCCCGTGAGTTCGGTTTTCAGGTATCTGAACACATCCTCATACGCCCAGCCGCCGGCCACGATGTCAATTGCCGAGGTGATGAGGGCGATTACCGGCTTTGCCAGAATGTCGCTCTTGTCCGTGTTCATCACCGGGACGCCGTATTTTGAAAAGGCGCTTTCGAGCATGGAGGAGCAGCCTCCGAAATCACGGCTCACGACGCATATATCCCGCCAGCGGAGCTTTTTGTCCCTGACCAGCTCCACGGCCTTTGACGCCGCGAGTTCGCATTCCTCCCAGAGGCCCCTGGCCTTAAACAGCTCCACGGCCCGGCACTCGTCCCCGTATTTTTCCGTTTCCCGCCTGAGCAGGTTCTTCTCAAGATGGCGCAGCTCCGGCTTTACGGGCCTCGTCCCGTCGGCAACGGCTATCTCAGCAGCAGCTCCCGCCTCCTTCGCGTACCTCACAAGCTTTGAAAGGGTGTCCCGTGGTATGCGGAATATCTCCTCCCTTGTGTATACCGTGTCCATGGTGAGGGCGAAGGTCATGTCCGCGCCCATCTTCATGAGTTTCCTTACAATCAGCATCTGCTGATATGTAAAGTCCGTGAAGCCGTCGAAATAAACGGCGCTTCCGAACATCCGGGAGCTTTCAAGGTTTTCCGCCGTCATTTCAAGGCGGGTAAATGGGTCGCACATGTTCTCGGGGATCAGGGAATTGTATGCGCCGAAGATGAGCGCCATATCGTGGAGCTTGTCGGACAGTCCCGCTTCCTCCACCGATTCCGAGGCGGCTTCAATGTCCTTCGGCGTCTTCCCGGCGGCGCTGAATTCATCCCACGCCCGGATAAGCCCGGTGAGGAGCTCCGCCCTTGATCTGACGGAACCGAAGGTCTTCAGCTCGGTTTCCACCCTGGCCATGGCCGTATTCATAATAAGGAGCCTTCCGCCCGGATCAAGAGGCTTCACTCCGCAGCCGCCGGTCTCGCTTAAAACCCGGTTGGCAAGGCGCGAAAAGCTCAGTACCTCGGCGTAAAGGCTCACTCCGTCGCCGCACACCCGGCACAGCTCCCTTTCCGCATCGTGGGAGAACTGCTCCGGCACGATAAGGAGCATACCGGTCTCTCCCCGGCCGCCCCGTTCTTTAATATCCTCGATTATCCGGGCAGTCTTGCCGCTGCCCGCCCTGCCGATCATGATCTTTACCATAGAATCACCCAAGTCTTTTTCCAAATCGCAAGATTTGTTTTGAAGTTATTATATCATTTGAAAAGCGCATCGGTCAATCAGGGATCGATCCACTCCCTGATTTTTGCAATGATTTCCAGGGTTCTGAATTTTATCACCGTACTCCCGCCGCCGTCGGTAATGAGCCTTATCTCGTCCTCGGAAAAACTCTCCGCCGCAGGCAGATCAGACGCGGCTGCCGTACACAGTGGCGGGAAAACCACACACCACCAGTTGCGGCCTCTGCCCTCACCGATCACCACCTTCAGGGATGTGTATTTCCCCGCGGGAAGGGTAAATGTATCGTAGTATCTGGTGGGGAAGCTCTCCTGTGTGAGGGTCACCGACGCCTGATCCCCGGGGGATACGCCCGACAGCACCGAATTCGCCGTCTCCGATATGGCGCAGAGGTTGCTGTCGATGATATTATATGCCTCGTCCCGGGCGGTCACGCCGGAAAGCATCGCGCCGAGCTTCTCCGTCACCGCGTCCCTCACCAAAAGCTTTACCTCCTGATCCCTCTCATCGTCGGAATCCGCCACCACATGAAGGCGTATGAGCTTCTCCGACAGCATCTCCTGCTGTCCTTCGGCGTTAATCCCCCACAGAACGGCGATAATCACCGCCGCAAAAAGCGCGATCTCCCATTTCTTAAGCTTCATGTACTGCACTCTCCTTCAAAAAAATCTCCGATAACACTATGATTATCGGAGATTTCTTTGAGTTTTATACAGTTTTTGTAAGAAATGTTTCCTTATAGATCCGGGAAAGCTTATCGTATGCGGCTTGCGCCTTTTCCCTGCTGTCAAAGAGCCCGAACATGGCGGAGCCTGTCCCTGACATGGATGCGCCCAGTGCGCCGCAGTCGTACAGCGTATCCTTTATGCTTTGTATCTCGCTGTGGTCCTCCGCCACCATTTCCTCGAACACGTTAAAAAGCCGCTTTGCAACGCCGTTGAGGCTGCCCTCTTCAATGGCCTTCACCATGCCTTTTGTATCGGGGTGGAACCTTATCTTCCTGCTGTCAACAGCGGCAAAAAGCACCGGGGTGGATACGGCAAAGGCCGGCTTACAGATAACCACATGGGATTCGGGGAGTTTCGGAAGCGGGGTAAGGATCTCACCCTTGCCTTTCGCAAGGGCAGTACCGCCCATAACGCAGAAGGCCACGTCGGCGCCCAGCTTTTCCCCCATGGCCATGAGCTCCTCATCGGAAAGCCCCGTGCCGAATATCTCGTCAAGCCCCCGGAGTACGGCGGCGCCGTCGGCGCTTCCTCCGCCCAGCCCGGCGCATACGGGATTGCGCTTGACTATGTATACATCCACGTTCTTTCCCTTTATATCTGTCTCGTTCAGAAACAGCCTGACCGCTTTTCCCGCGATATTCCTGTCGTCCCTGGGAAGGAAAGACCTGGAGCTTCGGGCACGGACATACCCGTTTCCGTCCTCCGCGGTGAGCTGTATATCGTCGTGGAGCTCCACCGACTGCATCACGGACAGTATCTCGTGATAGCCGTCGTCCATTTTCCCCAGCACGTCGAGGGAAAGATTTATCTTTGCTCTTGCGCAAACCGTGAGCTTATCCATCTTAAATGACCTTACCCTGTTTAAAGTGAATCTATACATATCTTCATTCGTCTGAACGCCTCTTTCAGCTCCTTAAGAGATGTGGCGTAGCACATGCGGACGAATCCCTCGCCGCAGGAGCCGAAGGCGTTGCCGGGTATGACCGCCACATTCTGCTCCATAATGAGCCTCTCGCAAAACTCCTCGGAGGTGAGGCCGGTGCTCTGTATGGACGGGAACACATAAAAGGCGCCCTTTGCCTCAAAGCAGTGGAGGCCCAGCTTTTCCAGCTCCTCAAGGATATATCTGCGGCGATAGTTGTAATCGTTCTTCATCATCTCGATGTCCCTGTCGCCGTCCCTCACCGCTTCGATGGCGGCGTACTGGCTGGTGGTAGGGGCGGACATGATGGCGTACTGATGGATCTTCAGCATCTGCTTTATGATGACTGCCGGTCCGCAGACGTAGCCCATTCGCCATCCTGTCATGGCGTATGACTTGGAAAAACCGTTTACTAAAATGGTGCGCTCATACATATCCGGGATACTTGCGATGGAAACATGCTTGTCGCCGTAGGACAGCTCGGCATAAATCTCATCGGAGAGCACCATAATATCGGTACCCCGCAAAACCTCCGCCACGGCCTCGATATCCTTCTGCTCCATGATGGCCCCGGTGGGATTGTTGGGAAACGGCAGGACAAGGAGCTTTGTCCTGGGGGTTATTGCCGCCCTGAGATCCTCCGCCGTGAGCCGGAACTCGTTTTCCGCCTTTGTCTCCACGTATACCGGGGTACCACCCGCAAGTGTCACGATGGGGCCGTAGCAGACGAAGGAAGGGATGGGGATGATGACCTCGTCGCCGGGGTCAACAAGGGCCCTGACGCCCAGATCGATGGCTTCGCTGCCGCCCACGGTCACGATCATCTGCTTTTTCGGATCGTAGTACAGATTGAATCTTCTGAAAAGATAGTTGGAAATCTGACGCCTCAGCTCAAGAAGGCCGGCGTTTGAGGTGTATTTCGTAAATCCCTTTTCCAGAGAATAGACACCCGCGTCACGGATATGCCAGGGTGTGACGAAGTCCGGCTCGCCGACTCCCAGGCTTATAGCGTCCGGTCTGTCCTCCAGAAGGTCAAAGAACCGCCTTATTCCCGAAGGGGCGATTGACTTCACCTTTCGGGACAGGAGAGAATCATAATCCATCATATATACAGCGGCCTCTCTTCTTGCTCGATTACCGGACTGAATATGCGATTGTTGTACTTATACTTTTTCATTATAAAGTGTGTGGCGGTACCCGTAACGCCCTCGATAGGGGCAAGCTTTGCGTACACGAAGGTGGATATCTCTTTTAAAGACCTTTCAGTCAGGATGACAGTCAGGTCGAAGGCGCCGCTCATAAGGAACACGCTTTCCACCTCTTCGTACTGGTAGATGCGCTCCGCGATCCTGTCGTAACCGTCGCCTCTCTGGGGTGCGATCTTCACCTCGATAAGGGCGGTGACCATTTCCTCGTCGGTACGCTCCCAGTCGATAACGGCTCCGTAGCCCAGGAGTATATTGTTTTCTTCACAGGCCGCTATGTCCTTTCTTACCGCCTCTTCCGACTTTCCCAGCATTGCGGCAAGCTCCGCCGGGGTATATCTGGCGTCCTTTTCCAGCAGTTTAAGCATCTCCGTCATAGCAATTCCTCCCTTTTGACGTTTATAATCACAGTTTTTTAAACTTACCGCCCATTATACAACAAACAGTCCGTAATTAGAATATCATTTTTTAAAAAATTTTCAGCAATTCAGCTTCCGTCATTTGGTAATACTGACATGAATAATCACACAGCCGCCGGGAATGATAAGCATGTACTCATTAACATGTAAACGGCACGGCGCCGTTTACAACGGAGGTCGATCAGTGTGAAATCTCACACCGATACCTGACTGAAAACGTACCGCCCGCCATTTTGAGGCAGCAGCGGCACATGCCAAAATCTCCGTTTGCCGTTTGCGGGAGATTTTAATGCTTAATTGTTCCGCAAACGGCAGAATGGAGATTAATATGATAATGGACAGAATCGCCCTGGTGCTCTCGATCATCGGCGGCTTAAACTGGGGCCTTATAGGTATATTCAGATTTGACCTTGTGGCATACCTTTTCGGAGGTCAGACATCCACCGTCAGCCGGGTAATCTACACTCTTGTGGGACTTTCCGCGATATGGTGCATATCCCTGCTGTTCAGAGAGCGGGACAGAGTAAAGGAATAATGGGGAAATCGGCGTGACCGTCAAAGTCACGCCGATTCTGTATGTGTATTTCCAATACTCGTCTATTGACATTTAGCATAATTATGTATATAATAACGCTAAACAAGGAGGTGGCGATATGCCAAATATCAGACCTGTTTCCGATCTGCGAAACCATTTCGCAGAGATTACAAGAGAGGTACAGCTTTCCGATGAACCGGTGTTCCTTACAAAGAACGGCGTCGGCTCCATCGTTGTAATGAGCATGGAGAGCTACGAAAAGAACCGCTATGACAGCATGGTCTACGACAAGCTTCGGGAGGCGGAGCTGCAGGCGGCAGGCACTGCCGAGCGGCGGAGCCATGAGGATGTTATGGCAAAAGCGCGGGAGCTTTTAAGCGGTGCGGAGGGGCAGAACCGTGCATAAAGTCGTATATTTGCCTCTGGCTGAAAGCGACTTGCTTGAGGCGCTGAATTATATCATGTACACGCTGGATGCCCCAAAAGCCGCCCGCGATCTGCTGACAGAGTTTGACGAAACGGTTCAGAGGATCGCGGGGTTCCCTTATGCCTGTGAGCTGTACCGGACGGATCGACCTATGAAGGACGAGATACGCAAGGTGCCTGTCAAAAACTATGTTCTGTATTACGCAGTGTATCAGGACCGTGTCGAGATACGGCGGTTTCTTCACGGACGCAGGGACCGGAGCAAGGGAATTGCGGAGTGAATCAAGTATACTTTTTAATTTTAATCCCGTCTCGAATCATTGTTTTTTTCCGTTAACCCTTGATTACGTTTCCCTGTTGTAGTATAATCAGGTGAATAAAAAACCAAATAACCGCAACTAACAATACAGGAGGAAACACAATGAAAATCGGATGCGTAAAAGAGATCAAAAACAACGAGTTCCGCGTGGGACTTACCCCCGACAACGTGAAGGCTTACGAGGCCGCCGGTCATCAGGTCTATATTGAAAAGGGTGCGGGCATCGGCTCCGGCTTTTCCGATAACGAGTACGTAAACGCCGGCGCTTCCCTTCTTGACGATGCCGCTGACATCTGGAAGATGTGCGACATGATGGTCAAGGTCAAGGAGCCTCTTCCCTGTGAGTACCCCCTCTTCCACGACGGACTCATTCTCTACACATATCTCCATCTGGCTGCCGACAAGGAGCAGACCGATGCTCTTCTGGCAGGCAAGGTAAACGCCGTGGCATACGAAACCCTTCAGGAGAAGGACCGCTCCCTTCCCCTGCTGGCTCCCATGAGCCAGATCGCGGGCCGTCTCTCCATCCAGGAGGGCGCAAAGTATCTTGAAAAGAAGTACGGCGGCGAGGGTATCATTTTAGCCGGCGTTCCCGGCA
>JAFRUW010000273.1 GCA_017438675.1 Oscillospiraceae bacterium
GCCTGCTCGATGCACTTTGCCACTGCGACCTTGTCGCTGGCCCCGTGGCCCTTGACGATTATCTTCTCGGTCCCGAGAAGGACGCTGCCGCCGTACCTCTGGTAGTTCATGAACTCCTTCATGTCGCTGAACATTTTTTTCATGAAAAGGGCGCCGATCTTGTACACGGTTCTTGAGTATATATCCTTTTTGATTTTTTTTCATGAGCTGGAGGGCGGTGCCTTCGGTGGTCTTGATCAATACGTTTCCGGAGAAACCGTCGCAGACCACCACGTCGTATTTGCCTGAGAGCAGATCTCGGCTCTCCATATTGCCCACAAAGTTTATACCCTCGAGTGTGGAGAGGGCGGCATACACCTCTTTCCGGAGATCGTCGCCTTTTTCGGATTCGGTGCCGATATTAAGGAGGGCGACCCTCGGGTTTTCAATGCCGAATGTGTGTTCCATGTAGGCGCTGGCCATGATCGCGAACTGGATCAGCTGGAGGGGCTGGCAGTCGACGTTGGCGCCGCTGTCGCATACGCCAACGATTCCGCCGTTCATTGTGGGCAGAATAGGGCAAAAGGCGGGTCTGAACACCCCTTCGATGCGGCCTATCCTCAGCGTGGCTGCGGCAACGAGAGAGCCTGTGGCGCCTGTTGACACGATGCCCTCTATGTCGGGGCTCTCCCTGAGGAGTTTGATGCCCTTCATCATGGAGCTTTCGCGCTTAAGCCTTATGGCGTCCGTGGGCTTGTCCTCACCGGTGATGACGTCCGGCGCGTGGAGTATCTCAAAACGGCCCTCCGTGACGCCGCACCTCTTAAGCTCTTCCTTGATGAGGCTCTCGTCGCCGCTGAATATAAGGTGAAGCTCCGGATATTTTTTCAGGGCCATGAGGCCGCCTTCCACGTTTGCGCCGGGGCTGTTGTCGCCGCCCATGCAGTCTATGATAAGTTTCATAACAGTTCTCCTGCCCGGTCAGACCAGTTTTTTTACGTAGCAGCGGCGGCGCTTGTGCTCCTCGCTGTCAAAATACTTCCACAATGCGCGGATCGCTTCATTGGTTTCAAGGTTGAGATTGGTCTCCGCGTGGTCAATGTTGTTCTCTTTAAGCATCCTGGCTATGCCCCCGACCATCATGCCGCCTATGCCATGGTTTATGTAGTCCGGGTCGACGCCCACAAGACCGAAATCGATCACTCTGGGCTTTTTGACCGCCTTGAGGATCCTTGTGATGGCTCCGGGTGTGAGCCTTCCGCCCGATTTCTGAATTGCCTCGCCGATAGACGGGAAGCAGATGCCGAGAGCCACCACCTTTTCGTCCTCAGTCAGCACGACAGCCACGTACCGCAGATCGATGATGAGCTTAAAGTTATCGATCATCATTTTTTTCATTGCGTCGGTGAAGGGAACCGTGCCGTATATCTTATCGTAGGACTTGTCCAGAAGCTCAAAAAAGCCGTCGGCGTATTTGTCCAGAAATTCGTTCACGTTGCGGGCGGTGCCGTAGTGGAGTTTGTGGCGCTTAAGGAGCAGTTCCTCGAGCTTAAAGACCTTGGGGTCCATGCCGCCCTCGGGGATCTTAACGATGCTTTCCACCCAGTCGACTTCCTTGGCGTATCCCCGTCTTTCAATGAGCGCCCCGTAGTATTCCGCGTTGTACTGTTCCTCGAAGGTGGATATCCTGTCAAAACCGTCCACCAAAAGGCCTTCCCGCTCAAGATCGGAA
>JAFRUW010000274.1 GCA_017438675.1 Oscillospiraceae bacterium
CGGACTACACCGATATCCGGGACGCCCAGATGATAACCGTGGCGGCGGCCGTGGTCACTGCCCGGGCGATAGAAAAGCTGTCCGGCAGGAGCCCGGGGATAAAGTGGGTGAACGACCTGTTCCTTGACGGGAAAAAGATCTGCGGCATCCTCACCGAGGCGGTCAGCGATTTCGTGAGCGGCAAGGTGGAGAGCATTGTGGTCGGTATCGGCGTGAACTGCCTGACCGACCGGTTCCCGCCGGAGCTGGGCGGCCTTGCCGGGGCTGTGGGGGACAGATCCAGGTCCCGCAATCACCTGGCGGCACTTATCGCGGAGGGGCTGATCGACGCCTTCCGGAACCTCACCGACCCGGAGATCATCCGGGAGTACCGGGAGAGGTCCGTCATCACGGGAAAGCGCATCGTCTATACCGCGGCAGGTGAGGAACGCACCGGTACAGTTACCGGCATAAATGACAGGGGCAATCTTGTTGTTCGTGACGGCGACGGCGGCGAAACCGTCGTTTCCTCGGGCGAGATAAGAATAGTGAGTTGGCAGTAAACTGCCATGAATTGCGCCTTGCGGCGCATGAATTGCAGATGTGCATGAATTGACCTTCGGTCATGAATCGCCTTGCGAGGCATAAACGCGCAATTCAAATCACGGAGCATAGCGAGAAATCATGCGCACTGCGCAAATCATGACGGCGTCGCCGTCAAATCATTAAAAAAAACCGGGAAGAGTCGATCAGAAAGATCATCTTCCCGGTTTTTGCCGTTTCAGATATTCGGTTTAATCAAAGGCAAAGCCGTACCAGGGGAGGGGATCGCCGGGGGAATGGCCCCGCTTGCCCATGGCGAAGGGCCGGGCGTTCTCCGGCCTGTCCGACGGGGTGCGGACTGTTACGCGCTCACCGCCGTATTTCTCCAGAATCAGGGCCGCCGCGTTTCTGATCTCACCCTCCGGGGCAAGCAGCTCCTTCACCGTCACCGCGCCGCCCCAGCACTCCGCCGCAGCGCAGTACACGCCGGAGGGGAGTTCCAGCTTCACCATACCGCCGCCGCTGAGGTCACATATTTCCCGCTGGTGGCGCAGAGCGTTCATGTTAAACTCTATGTGCGGTCTCCCCGCAAGAAGCGTTTCCCGTATGACACCGTATTCCTCCTCAACCATGGGGATGATCTCACCCTCAGGATGGGGGAGTCCGCCTCTCAAAAAGCTCTTCTCGGTGACAAAAAAGTCCGTCTTATACTCCGTCCTTCGGGAGTAGAAACCGAAAAGGCTCTCCTCGGCAGGGCAGATGACGCCGCCGGGACCTGACATTTCATAAAGCCTGCGGCTTATCTCACCGCCGAAACCCCGGTTCCTGAAAAGGGGATCGCAGGCCACGGCATAGGTTACAAGGCACTCCGCGCCCCTGTACCTGCCGATATCGACAAGGAACCCCATGGCGCGGGGTTCGCCGCCCTCTTCCGCAACAACACCGGCGCCGGGGCGGTACAGATTGCGGAAAAACACATCAATATAAGCGTCCCCGTCGCCGAAGACCTTTTTCCAAAGCTCCCGGAGGCGGGGCGTATCTTCATCCTTCATCAGCCGGATCATGGCTCACCTCCAGCGGGCGATGTACTTGACTTCCATTCTGTCGGGATAATAGGACTGCTTGGACTTTCTCAGGTTTTCCAGACCCATGTCCTCTTCCCGGTTTATCCACTGTATGTCGGGATACTTATTTAATATATACCGGACGAATTCCCTGTTTATCACGGTGTATCCGCCCTGAATGTGGGGGTAGGACTTCTCAAAGTGGATCAGGAACGTGTCGCCCGAAAGCCGCTCGCCGAAGGTTATGGCCACCACCTGGCCGTCGGCGCGGATAAGCCCGCCCTCGGGCTTCAGCACGTCGTAATTGTCGTAAAGGCGGTTCAGGGCGGTGTGCTCGTCATTAAAGTCCACATGCCGCTCGTCCCCCACGTCGGCGAACCACTCCTCGCACATCCGGCGGCATTCGTCCAGATTGCTCTTGTTTATGGGTTCAAACCGCCAGCTGTAATGCTCCTCAAAACGGTGGATGTGGTTCCGCTTGGCGTGGAGCTTTTTGCCGGACAGTGTGGCAAGCCGCTGGGCGGAGTAGATGTAGTCATTCCACTTGTCGCTGGAATCCAGATCGTATTCACCGCCGAAGTGCTGCACCAGAACAGGGAGTGCCCCCTGTGACACGCGCATGACGAAGGGGAATCCCCCCTCCTCCGCGTCCCGCTTCAGGGTTTCCACGGCCTCCCGGAAATCGCCTGTTCCCACGGGGAAGGCGTAAACGGGAAGCTCATCGAAGAAGCCGAAGCGGAGATACAGCATGTCCCTGTTTTCCGCAACCTCGCCCTTGAAGCCTCCCGCCCATGTGAACAGGTTGGTGAAGTTCATATCCGAGGTTCTGAGGTCGCCCTTTCTGATGAGGGGATCCAGCCACGTTTTGTCTTTTATCTCTATCGGTCTGAAATCCAGCATAAATGTCTCCCGTTATCCGGTGGGTGTAATCTTTTTCCGTCTGCGCGGCGGTGGTCTGCCGCCCTCTGTTTTATAACATTTATTAATTCAAAGAATTAATAAATACAGTAATTTACCATTTTTCATTTATCATTTACAATTTTCAATTTCTCTCTGCAGCGCCTTCAGATCCACAAAGGTCTCGGGGCGCTTCGAGGGGTCCCGGAGGAGGGCGGCGGGGTGGTACAGAGCCATGATTTTTCTGTTTCCCAAATCAAACCACTGGCCGTGCTCCTTTGTGATTCTGAAATCCGGCTTTATAAGTCTCATGGCGGCGATCCTGCCCAGACACACGATGAGCCTGGGATCGACGAGCTCGATCTGACGCTCAAGCCAGCCGATGCAGGCGTCCTGCTCCGTGCCCAGGGGGTCCCGGTTTTTCGGAGGACGGCACTTTACGATGTTCGCGATGTAAATGTTCTCGTGCCTGTCGAGGCCGATGATCTTCAGCATGTCGTCCAGGAGTTTGCCGGCCCTGCCCACAAAGGGCTCGCCCTGGAGGTCCTCGTTTTCTCCCGGGCCTTCGCCCACGAACATGACCTTCGCCTGCTCGTTGCCCACGCCGAAGACAACATTCGTCCGCGTTTCCCACAGGGGACACCGACGGCAATCCATACATTCTTTTTTTAATGTCTCCCAACTCATGTTTGCTCCTCCCGAGATGAAAAACGGATCAAGCCATCAGATTGCGTGCTGAAACAATCCGTCGGCGCCTTCAAATACAAAAAACAGCAAGCCAAACTGACTTGCCGACTGCTGTATTATTCACACCCATTGCTGGGTGGGATACGGCTTTCGCCGTATCCCAAAAGCTCAACCCCGCCTATTGGCAGGATCATGGCACGCCTGGAGGGACTCGAACCCCCGGTCTCGCGGTTCGTAGCCGCGCACTCTATCCAGCTGAGCTACAGGCGCTTAACACGGGGATAATAACACACTTTCCTGCATTTTGCAAGAGGTTTTTAAATTTTTTTTAAAATTTCAGCAATTTTTGTTTATTATGAAGAGCGCAGCACCGGAATCTGCAATTTTTTCATCATTCTCCCGCCCCTGTGCCGGGTGACCGGGGGCCTGCGGGACTGCCGGAGGCAGGACTGCCACACCGCCGCGGGTAAAAAATTTTTTGAAAAAAATCGGAGATTTAATACTTTTGAAACATTTGGCTGTTGTTTGCGTAATAATTCTCCCGTACTATAATACTTGCAAGAAGGCAAATAATCTTTTTCATTTATCCTCAATATAGAAACAACGGGAGTTTGGAGCGGCTCCCGTTGATTTTTTTTAACTTCAAAAGAAATCGGACGATTAGTTTGAGAATAGTATCCCGGAACGGGGAGAAAATATACTTACAGCTTAGTAAGTATATTTTCTATTTGCATTAAGTATATTTTCTTTTTAATTCAAGTATATTTTTTTGTTGCATTTTTTTAAGAACTGGAGTATAATTTGTAAAAGAAATTAAAGGAGCTGAGATCATGAGCTTCAGCAGTGATAAGAAAAACCGAATTATCCTTTATCTTCTGGAAAAAATAAATGAGAAGCAGACCTCTGTTGTAAAAAAGACTGCCGACGCTTTCAGTATTACCCCTGCCACGGTGTACAGATACCTTGATGGGCTTGCGGGGGAAGGCGTGCTGAAAAAGGTTAGGCGAGGGGAGTATGAGCTTTTGCATAAAGAAGAGACTGTGTCCCTTTCCAGGAGTAAAGGAGAGCTTGAGTCAGAACAGGTAATATATGACAACTGCATGAAACAGTGGGTGAATGATCTGCCGGAAAATGGGGTTCATATATGGGAGTACATGTTCGGCGAGATGGTAAACAATGTCATCGACCACTCTGAAGCGGAGCATGTTTCCATAACAATGATTAAGGATTGGCTGAACACCGCAGTTATCATCTCTGACGACGGAATAGGTATTTTTGAAAAGATCAAAAACTATTTCGGGCTGGACTCTGTGGACGACGCGGTGAATGAGCTTTTCAAGGGAAAGCTCACCACCGATTCCGTAAACCACTCCGGCGAGGGCATTTTCTTCACTTCAAGGATCGCGGACAATTTCGTGATTGTTTCTTCCGGCAAGATTTTTACTCATAAGAAGTTGGAGGACGGGTATGTTACGGACTATATTTCCGGGAAGGGCACATTGGTATATATGTCTTTGTCCAACCATACCCGAAAAAGGATTCAGGATGTGTTTAACACCTTTGCCGATGTTGACGGCGGTTTTACAAAAACCTCCATCGCCATGCGGAATATTTTTGACAGCTCTCCCGTGTCCCGCTCTCAGGCAAAGCGCCTGTGCAACCGGCTGGACAGATTCAAAGAGGTGGAGCTGGATTTTGCGGATATGGAGTGGATGGGGCAGGGCTTTGCCCATCAGGTGTTTGTGGTGTTTAAAAACGAGCACCCGGAGGTCACTATAACACCGATAAACATGAATGAGGACGTGCAGAGGATGTACAATCACGTCATAATGGGATAAAACTGAAAGGTCTGGACAATGGATTTTAAAGAGAGATTTATTAGTGCCCGGCGGGCGATCATAAAGAACGACTTCCGCAGGCTCAACGATATGCAGTTCAGGGCGGCCATGACAACCGAAGGGGCGCTCCTGATCCTGGCGGGAGCGGGCAGCGGCAAAACTACGGTGCTCATAAACCGTATCGCGAACCTGCTCAAGTACGGCAGGGGATATGAGAGCGGCGAGATACCGGCGCGGGCCACTGATGACGACCTGAGGCTCCTGGAGTACTACGCGTTAAGCCCCGACCCGGAATTTGCCGATCGGGTGCGGGATTTGTGTGCCGTGGAGCCGGTGGAGCCCTGGCGGGTCATAGCCATAACCTTCACCAACAAGGCTGCAAACGAGCTGAAGTCACGGCTTGAGTCCTTCATAGGCCCCGAGGCGGGGGACGTGTGGGCAATGACATTCCACTCCGCCTGCGTCAGGATACTGCGCCGGGACATCGACAGGCTGGGCTACGACCGGGACTTCACGATCTATGACACGTCGGACAGTCAGAGCACCGTTAAGCACGTGCTGAAGGAGCTGGATCTTGACGACAAGACCTTCCCGCCGAGAACGGTGCTGTCATACATAAGTCAGGCCAAGGACATGATGGTGTCCCCTGAGGAGTTTACCAAATCAGCCGGCAGCGACATAAGGCGGCAGCGGATAGGGGAGATTTACGAGCTCTACACAAAAAAGCTCCGTGAGGCCAACGCCCTGGATTTCGACGATCTCATCCTCATGACGGTGAAGCTGTTAACGGAAAACGACGAGGTCAGGGAATACTATCAGCGGAAATTCAAATACGTCCTCATCGACGAGTATCAGGACACCAACAGGCTCCAGTACCTGCTGGCTGAGAATCTGGCAGGAGGCTACAGGAATATATGCGTCGTCGGCGACGACGACCAGAGCATCTACAGGTTCCGGGGGGCCACGATTGAGAACATCCTCAGCTTTGAGGATCAGTACAAGGACGCCAAGGTCATCCGCCTTGAGCAGAATTACCGCTCCACGGGAAATATTCTGGAGGCGGCAAACGCCGTAATAAAGAACAATCTGGGCCGCAAGGGGAAAAACCTCTGGACCGAGAGCGAGATGGGCGAAAAGCTCTGCCACTATATGGCGGGGAACGAATACGAAGAGGCCCAGTACATCGCCGGGAAGATACTGGCGGGATTTTCCGCCGGGGGGAGCTGGAGCGACTACGCCGTGCTGTACAGGATGAACGCCCAGTCCAACCAGCTTGAATTTGCCATGAAGCGCAACGGCATACCCTATAAGGTCTTCGGCGGCACCCGGTTCTTCGACAGGGCCGAGGTCAAGGACATGCTGGCCTACCTATGCGTCATCGACAATCCGTCGGACGATCTGCGCCTGCTGCGCATTATCGCAAACCCGCCAAGAGGTATCGGCGCGAAAACCGTGGAGACGGCTCAGCAGATTGCCGCGTCGGAGGGCAGGTCGGTTTTCTACGTGATGAGTAACTGCCTTGACTACGACAGCCTTAAAAGAGGGGCCGCAAAGCTCCTGCCCTTTACCGACATGATAAGGGATCTCCGGGAGAAAAAGGACGAAATGCCCCTGGATCAGTTTTTCGATCTTGTGGCTGAAAACAGCGGCTATCTCCATCACCTTGAGGAAAAGGACAGGGAGGAGAGCAGGGACAGAGTTGAAAACGTCCGGGAGCTCAAGTCCAACATCGTCATGTACATGAAGGACAATTTTGAGCCAAGCCTGTCCGGTTTTCTGGCTGAGGTGGCCCTTTACTCCGACCTGCAGCAGTACGATGAGAGCGAGAGCTGCGTCACCCTCATGACCATACACAGCGCCAAGGGTCTGGAGTTCGACACGGTGTTCATCGCCGGGGCAGAGGACGGCATTTTCCCCGGCACAAGGGCCATCGGCGAGCCGGAGGAGATGGAGGAGGAGCGCCGCCTGTGCTACGTGGCCATCACAAGGGCGAAAAAGCAGCTCTATATAACAAGCGCGCGCCAGCGTATGCTCTTCGGCAGGACTCAGGCAAGCCAGGTGTCCCGGTTCGTCAAAGAGATACCGGACGAGTACATTGACCGTCCGGCGGAGCGGAGGACCTACGGCCATTCAGATCCGGGGTTCAGCTTCGGAGGCTTTGAGACGAGGGCAAGAAGTCAGAACGACTTTTACGGGGCGAAAAAGGAAACTCCCGCCCCGAAGAAATACGATTTCACACAGCCGAAAAAACAGTCCCTCCCCGATTTCAGGGCCCTGGACCGGGTGCGGCACAAGGCCTTCGGAGAGGGGACCATAACCCGCGTTACCGCCATGGGCGCCGACGCCCTTGTGGAGATCGAATTCGACGGCATCGGGAAAAAGCGCCTGATGCTGAAATCGGCCGCGGGCCACATGGAGAAAATCTGATATTTTACGGCACAAAAAGCCCCGCGGGTACGTCATAAATAATAAGCGAATGAAAAATTGAAAATTAAAAATGAAAAATTAAGGTATTCTTTAATTCTCCGAATTAAAGAATGATATTTAAAACATTAATTCAGCATTTAAATTCGGTTTTTAATTCGTTGAATTAAAAACCACCGCAATTTTTCATTTTTCACTCTGCATTTTTCATTTACTCCGCATATCGGAGCAACACATCCCCCAAACAGTCGGCGAAGTACTCTATAGCCCGGAGGGATTCCCTCAGGGTGTTGCCGTTGGTGCCCACCTCGACTATAAGCGACCCCGTTGTGGCCTGCTGGTTGTAGCGGTACTGGGAGAGCTTTAGGGGCCGGGTGAGACCGGGGTACTTTTCGTCCATGTCCGCCTGTAAATGGAGGGCGAACTTCAGGTTTTCACGCCAGCGGGGATGATCCAGCCCGGAGTAATCGGTGCCGGAGATGAGCAGGATATTGGAGCAGGGCTCCCCCTCCTGTTCGCAGAATATGCGGTGGATATTGCCGTTTTCGTCCTCAAGGGCGTCCCGGTGGAGGTCCAGCACCACCTTTATATCCGGGTAATCCTCCAGATACCGCTCGATGGACGCCATGGAGCGGTTGTAGGACCCTTTATAGGACGGGTAATCGTAAAGCTCCCTGTCGTGGAGGACACTGATGCCCCTGTCGGTGAGAAGCTCCGCAAGCCTGTCGCCCACGCGGATCATGTTGTGACTTTTGTCCTCCGTTCTGGAGGGGTCGCTGGGTATGTAATTGTCATCCCCGTCGGGGGTGTAGGCCTCGCTGCCGTGGGTGTGGATTATGAGCACCTGGGGTGACGACGGGTCTATATGCAGATCAAGCTCCTCGCCGAGAAGTTTGCCGATATCGACGGCATAGCCGGTTTTGTTCCTGATTTCCAACTGCGTTCCCTCCGTGGCGTATTCGTAAAAGCCGCCCGGTTCCGTCGGCGGAACGGACACCTCCGCCGCCGGGGGCTCATCCTCAATGACGGGCTCCGCGGGCATTTCCTCAGGCAGGCCGGTGGGCTTCGGCGACACGGTGAGGCTTGTGATCCTGTCAAGGAGGGGGGACTGGGACGCCAGAAGGTTTATGGAGTCATGCTCACGCTTCCCGCCCAGCTCAAGGTTCAGGATGCCGGTGACGGCGCGGTCGTTCTCCGCGATGCGCCGAAGCACCGATTCGGCGCCTGCCTCGGCCCCCGGACCCAGGATCAGCTTGAACAGGAGGAGTACGGCCAGCATTGCCGCCGTCCTTCGTATTATGGGACGGAGCGGGGCGGAGGCGGGTTTTCTTTTAAAGCGCCGCGTCATTCTGTCACCTCACTTCTGTATATCGATACAATGTATGAGCGGGAACTGCAGGATATACCGGAACGCGCCGCTTGAAATATGAGATCATTTGTTATACAATTCAGATATATAATCAACTTGAAATATTTTGAAATATAAAAAAGGAGAAAGAAATATGAGACCGGAATTCTGCAATACGATCAATCTTACTCACAACAAAGGGAAGTCGGAGATCGTACTTACCTTTTCACACATGTACACGGAGCACAACTTCACCTCCAAAAACGGCGCCCTTACCGACGTGTCCGGCCAGGTGGTGGAGCAGGTGGCAAGCGTCCTGCTTTCCCGGGAGGGCGCTATAGCTCTCACAAGGCTCATGAACAGGGTGGTCAAGGATTGGGACGAAAATGTGGACTGACCGCCTTTTTTTCCGGCGGAAGGTCATGACAATATCTGATGAAAGGATCTTGTGAAACATGAAAAGAGCAGCGGTTTTGATGCTTGTTATGGCGATGTGCCTCAGTCTCTGCGCCTGCGGCGGAAGGGGCGGGATTTCAAGTCCCGGCTCGAATCCCGGTGAAAGCCCCCAGAGCGGCGCGGTCACCGACAGCGGGACAGGCGATATGCCGAAGGATGATCAGGTTACGGACAACAACGGCGCCGCGCCGGATAACAGCGGCGGCGATTCCGCACCCGCCCCGGAGGGCGGATCTGAGTCCGGAGAGAACAGCGGCGCCTCTGACGGCCCCGGCGGTGACGCAGGACAGGCCGGGAACGGCTCCGGCTCCGGAAACGGCGGCTCCGGCGGGTCCGCGAACGGCGGCTCCGGACAGAAGAACACCATCAGAGAATCGGTGGACACCACGGAAAAGGCCCCGGAAAACGACAGCACATACACCTACAGCGCAAACGGCAGGAATATCACCGTAAGCTACGGCCCGGGCATGAATCCTGTTGAAGCCGGGGATGTGCTGCGCATCGACTGCGGCCCGGAGAGGTTCTATGTGGACGATGTGACGGACGATTACGGCGACAGCAAGGACCCGTCCTCGTTTTTGTACAATTACGCGTACAATAATGCAATCCAGTGGGTCAACGAGGCCTTCGGCGACGTGACCGCCTTTGACGGAGAGGTAATGATGAAGGGCTCCGGCAACGTGGTAATGGGCTACGAAGGGACCATGACATGCGCCTCCTGCGAAACGGTTCTGGCATTTGTCAAGCTCATTCAGCTTGACGGCGGCGGGTACGCCGTGGCAACGGGAATATGCGACGGAAACAACGCCACCGTATTTGATAATATCCAGATTCGGTGACGGCAAATCGTCAAAAACATTGACAAATTATTTGTGCAAAGTATAGAAAAAAATAATTACCACTTGACAAATTGACGAAATTCGGTTAAAGTGATGAGGAACACTAATGGGATCAGTATCTCTATGGCCGCCCTCCGGCGGAAATAGGGTAAGGGTTCCTGTTCAACTGCACAGCGGCGGGGAAGCCGGAAGCCGATACAGCCATGCAGCGGACTGTATCACGGCGGGTGGAAACGTCAGTGCATGTTATGGCGACGGCTGAAAACATCGCCGGCGTTTGTATTCCCCACGCACCATTTTTTCATAAGCGCTCAAAAAACGAAAGGAGACATTTTAAGAGTATGAAAAAGATTTTCGCTTCTATTCTTGCGCTGACAATGCTCGTATGCTGCTTGAGCATTTCCGCATTTGCCGCTGGCGGCCCCACATTTACCATCAGCGACGTAACAGCAACTCAGGGCGATAAGCTCACCATCAATGTAAACATCAGCAACGTTCCCGAAACCGGCATTGCTTCCGCTATGATCGAGGTCAAGTGCGACGGCGATCCTTACACCTATCAGGTAAACAGCAGCGGCAGAAACATTGGTTTCAGAAACGGCTCCTGGATGGACGGCGAGAACAAGGGTGAGCATAACTTTGCGCTCGGTCTTGCAAACTTTGCAGCAACCGATAACATTATGGAGCCCTCCGGTCAGTTCGTAACGATGAACATCATCATCAAGGAAGACGCAACTCCCGGCGATCATCGCATCACAATCACCAGCAGCGACATTCAGGTTTCCACCGGCCCCGATTCCTTCACTTCTCTCGAGGGCGGCACAACAACCGCAACACTTACCATCCTGGCAAAAGAGCAGCCCCCCGAGGATCCCTGCGCAAACGGTCATGACTGGGGCGAGTGGGTTGTAGTTAAGGAAGCAACCCCCGAAGAGGAAGGCCTCGAGCGCCGCACCTGCAAGAGAAATCCCGAGCACATCGAGGAGAGAAAGATCGACAAGCTTCCTCCCGTTGTTATCACCTACACCTACAGCGTAACAGCCGGCGGTGAGTTCACCAAGGGCAGCGGCACAGGCGTTGACTTCACCATCACCTCCGATCCCGCAAAGGTCGGCATCAGAGCAACAGGCGTTAAGGTTGACGGCGCAGCTGTTTCCGCTGAAAACTATGACGTAACAGACGGCAAGGTAACACTTAAGCCCGCATATCTTGAGACTCTGTCCGACGGCGACCACACCGTAGAGGTCGCTCTGGAAGACGGTTCCGCTTCCACCACAGTTAAGGTTAATCCCAAGCCCGTTGAGCCTCCCGTAACGACAACCTACACCGTAACTCCCAGCTCCGGCGAGTACACCAAGGGCGGCGACAAGGGTATCGACTTCATCGTAAGCTCCGATCCCGTTATGACCGGCATCAGAGCAACAGGCGTCAAGGTTGACGGCAAGGACGTTCCCGCTGACGGCTACACAGTATCCGACGGCAGAGTCACAATCAAGCCCGAGTACCTCGACACGCTGTATGACGGCCCCCACGCAATCACTGTTGAATTCGTAGACGGCTCCGCTTCCTCCTCCATCATTGTAAAGCCCGCTCCTGTAGTTCCTCCCGTAGAGACCAAGTACACCGTTGAGTTCGACGGCGGCGAATGGACAAAGGGCAGCGGCAAGGATCTGGGCGTAATCATTTACACCGATCACGTTAAGGAAGAAGTACATGTCGACGATATCCTCGTTGACGGCGTAAGCGTTCCCAAAGACGGCGCTTACATCACCGATAAAGGTGAGCTCTTCATCGATGCTGATTATCTTGAGACCCTCTCCGCAGGCGATCATGCTGTTAAGTTCGTTATCGACGGCAAGGACGTAGAAGCAACCCTGAAGATTAAGGATGCTGCTCAGCCCGGCCCCGGCGGCGACGATAAGCCCGGCGAAGATGACAAGCCCGGCGGCAAGGACGATGCACCGAAGACCGGTGATCTGACCAACCTCTACATCTACATCGCAATCTGCCTGTTCGCAGCAGCTGCTGTAGTAGGCTCCACCTACGAGGTAAAGAAGAACAGAGGCTAATCCCTTAGCTCAGACTTCAATATCACATAAAATCAAAACCCCTGAGCCATAAGGCTCAGGGGTTTTGTGTGCAGACAGAGTCGACATGCTTCAAAACAAAGCTGGGGCTTTGCTTGAGTATAGCGCCGCTTACGCGGCGAAATTCTGGCTCTATCACAACTAATTGATACGGGGCCGATATTTTTTACGATTACATCTTTCAATCTGAGCAGTTTTGTTGTATATCTACACAGAGCATAGGGATCATCCTTTCTTTATGGTAGGGGTACTTTTATTGTAAAGGTTTTTCCTTCTATGCTCTACCTTTTTCCAAAAACACGAAAATGTTGGGTGCGGCTCTGCCTCCCGGCTTCGCTGCCCCAACATTTACTATAGGACTTTAAAAAATTGCCCGCCGGGAAAACTCGGCGGGCAATCCTGTGTTTTGAATTAAACTCCGATTAGTTGAGCTCAGCCAGGTACTTGATTGTTCTGACCATCTGGCTGGTGTAGGAGTTCTCGTTGTCGTACCAGGAAACAACCTGTACTTCGTAGGTCTCGTCGTCGATCTTGGTGACCATGGTCTGAGTTGCATCGAACAGGGAGCCGTAGGTCATGCCGATAACGTCGGAGGAAACGATGGGCTCATCATTGTAGCCGAAGGAAGCGGAAGCAGCAGCCTTCATAGCAGCGTTGATGCCGTCAACAGTGATGTCCTGACCCTTGACAACAGCTAC
>JAFRUW010000275.1 GCA_017438675.1 Oscillospiraceae bacterium
ATCTCCACACTGTCGCCTTCGGCAGCGAGGTTTTCCCCATAAAGCAGTTTAAACGCTGGCGCAAGGCTCTGCCCGAGGCCAGGTTCATAAACCTCTACGGCCCCACCGAGGCAACGGGTATGTGCTGCTACTACATCGTTGACCGTGATTTTGAAGCCGGTGAGGCGATACCCATCGGCCGGCCCTTTGACAACAGGGAGATAATCCTCCTCACCGACGACGACAGGCGGGCGGAGGACGGCGAAGTGGGCGAGATATGCGTCCGCGGCAACTCCCTCACCATGGGCTACTATCACGCCTTCGACAAGACGGCGGAGGTTTTCGTGCAGAACCCCCTGAACGACAGGTATCCGGAGCTTATCTACCGCACCGGAGACCTTGCCCGTAAGAATGAGAGGGGAGAGCTGGTGTTTGTTTCCCGCAAGGACTACCAGATCAAGCACATGGGCCACCGCATCGAGCTGGGTGAGATCGAGGCAATCGTGGATCTCACCGACAACGTGAGCATGTCCTGCTGCGTGTTTGACAGCGAAAAGGACAGGATCAGCCTGTATTATGTGGGCGGCGTTGAGGAAAAGGAGCTTCTGGAGATACTGAAGGACAAGCTCCCCAGGTACATGCTTCCCAACCGGGTGAAAAAGCTGGAAACAATGCCCCTTACCGCAAACGGCAAGCTTGACAGAGTAACACTTAAGAATCTTAAGTAAAAACAATAATTAATGAGAGGATCAAATCATGGAAGAGCTTCTGGAAATCTTAACCGACATGCACCCCGATGTGGACTTTACAACCGCCACAAATCTTGTTGACGACAGGATCCTTGATTCCCTGGATATCGTATCTCTTATCACGGAGATCGACGATCAGTTTGACGTCGTTATCCCTCCCGAAGAGATCATTCCGGAGAATTTCAACTCCGCCGAGGCACTTTTCGAGCTTATCACACGTCTGGAAGAAGAATAAAAGGTCATGCTTTTTAATTCACTGCCCTTCGTCTGTTTCCTTGCGGCAACGCTGATTCTTTATTACCTCGTTCCGAAGAAGACACAGTGGATACTCCTGCTGGCTGCCAGCTATGTGTTTTACTGGATCGCCGACTGGAGATACCTGATCTTCATAGGCGTCACCACGGTGTCCGTGTGGCTTCTTGCCTTAAAGATCGAGAGTATAAACAAAGAGCAGACGGACTATATAAAACAGAATAAAGCCTCAATGTCCAAAGAGGACAGGCAGGCATACAAGGGCAGGATGAAGGCAAAGCGCTGGAAATACCTGCTCATCTGCCTGATTTTCAATCTGGGCATACTCTCGGTTACGAAGTACACAAACTTCGTTATAAACAACATAAACAGCTTTTTAAGCGAGGCAAAGGCCCTCCGCATGGTGGACATTATCGTCCCCATGGGCATATCATTATACACCATCCAGTCCCTGAGCTACGTCATCGACGTTTACAGAGGAAAGCAGGAGGCCCAGCATAACCTGTTCAAGTTCGCGCTGTTCGTGTCCTTCTTCCCCCAGCTTGTACAGGGACCTATAAGCCGTTACGGCGACCTTGCGCCCACACTTTTAGGTGAGCACGATTTTGACCGCAAGACCGTCTCCTACGGCCTCATGCGCGTGCTGTGGGGCTACTTCAAGAAGGTCGTAATTGCGGACAGGATCATAACCGGCGTCACCACCCTCATAACCGGCGGCGAATATACGGGCATTTACGTCTTTGTTGCTATGCTGTTCTACGCCTTTGAGCTGTACTGCGACTTTACCGGCGGCATCGACATTACCATCGGCATCGCAGAGGCCATGGGCATCAAAGTGGCCGAGAACTTCAATCTGCCCTACCTGTCGAAAAACATCAAGGAATACTGGAAGCGCTGGCACATCACCATGGGCACCTGGTTCACGGACTACATATTCTATCCCATATCCGTCTGCAGGCCCATGCTGAAGCTGACAAAATGGTCAAAGAACCATCTTCCCCGGGCTGTGGCCAGAAGGCTGCCTGTCTATCTGTCATCCTTCGTTGTATGGCTTGCCACCGGCGTATGGCACGGCGCGGCCTGGAACTTCATCGTATGGGGCCTTATGAACTTCGTGGTCATCATGATCTCCCAGGAGCTGGAGCCCCTTTATTCCCGGTTCCACAAGCGTTTTAACGTGAAGGGCAAGGCGCCCTACGAGGCTTTCCAGATCATCAGGACCATACTCCTCATGTCTATGATCCGCATGTTCGACTGCTACCGAAACGTACCCCTTACCTTCAAAATGGTGGGCAGCATGTTCACGAGCTTCAATGTGGGAAGGCTCTTTGACGGGTCGCTTTTAAGCATCGGGCTTTCCGCCTCCGACTACGCTGTTCTCTTCGTGGGCTTCGCCGTTGTACTTACGGTGAGCCTTCTCAAGCGGAAGCACGGCGAAGTCCGCGATCTGTTCTACAATAAGCCGTATTTCGCATTTTACAATGTTATGGCTGTGCTCCTTGTTGTCATCCTTGTGTTCGGCGCTTACGGCACCGGGTATGACGCGACGCAGTTCATATACAACCAGTTTTAGGAGGGCGGCGTGAAAGGTAAGACAAGGAAACAAAAGGTCATTGCCGCCATTTGCCTGGTACTTGTATGGATCGCGGTCCTCTGGCTGATCCAGTGCCTTGTGGTTCCAAAGTATCAGACAGGCGTTGTGGAAGGCTCAATGACGGCTGAGTATTATAAAGACAAGTCAAAGCATGAGGTTCTCATGGTCGGCGACTGTGAGGTGTATGAGAACATCTCCACGATAGAGCTGTGGCGGAAATACGGCATCACGTCATATATTCGCGGCAGCGCCCAGCAGCTCGTCTGGCATTCCTACTATATGCTGGAGGACGCCCTGCGGTATGAGACGCCGAAGGTCGTTGTGTTCAACGTACTGGCGCTCAAATACAACGAGCCTCAGAGTGAGGCGTACAACCGCATGTCAATTGACGGTATGCGGTGGTCGAAGTCCAAGGTGGAGGCAATAAAGGCTTCCATGATGGAGGACGAACACTTTATCGACTACGTTTTCCCGCTGTTCCGGTATCATTCCCGCTGGTCTGAGCTGGACAGGGACGATTTTAAACACATTTTCAAAAAGGATCCCGTGACCCACAACGGCTACTACATGAGAGTCGATGTGCGTCCCCAGGAGGAGTTCCCCGATCCCACGCCCCTTACCGACTACACACTGGGCGAGAAGGCCATGAGCTATCTGGATAAGATGACGGAGCTCTGCAAGGAGAAGGGGATAAAGCTGGTGCTCATAAAGGCTCCGGTGGAGTTCCCCCACTGGTACGACCAGTGGGACAAACAGATGGTGGAATACGCCGAGGAAAACGGCCTCGATTACCTGAACTTCATATCCCTCAGGGATGATGCCGGTATCGACATGTCCACCGACACCTACGACGCCGGCCTGCACCTGAACGTGTCGGGGGCGGAAAAGATGGCGGATTATTTCGGAGCGTGGCTCACGGAGAACTGCGATCTCACCGACTGCCGCACCGATAAGGAGTACAGCGAGCTCTGGCAGAAAAAGACAGAGCTGTACGAACAGGAAAAAACAAATCAATACAAGGAGCTTCGTGAGTACGGCAAGATCGTCTCCAAAGCCCCGGTGGAAACAAAGGAGACTAATGTTATGAAAAACTTTATCATTCTCGTGCTGGTTGCCGCTCTTTGCCTTACGCTGGTCGCGTGCAGCGGCGGTGACAAGAAGCCTGCCGACAGCGGCAATGAGCCCGCCGGCACCGTCACATCCGACGGCTACACAGTAAAGGTCAAGGGCACCGAAGTCGCTCTGGACGCGAAGATGGCGCCCCTTGCAGACGCGCTGGGCGAGCCCACAAAGTATTTTGAGTCCGAGTCCTGCGCTTTCCAGGGACTTGACAAGGTCTACACCTACGGCGGCGTGGTCATCAGCACATATCCCATGGAGGATGTGGACTACGTCCTCAGCGTTGAGCTGAAGGATGACACCGTTTCCACAGCCGAGGGCGTTTCCATCGGCGACAGCCTCTCCAAGGTGACAGAGAAGTACGGCGATCCCGCCGAAACACTTCCCACAGCCGTAAGCTACACCAAGGGCGGCGTCAAGCTCTCCTTCTTCCTCGAGAACGACGCGGTGACCTCAATCACCTACACCAAGGCGTAATTGAAAGCAAGACCTCCGGCTGTGCCGGAGGTCTTGTCAGTCTGTCAAAGAACCCCAGATTTCAGCAAGCGAAAACTTGGGTTCTGATGATTCTGGGGTAAAATAGTCTGAAATCAAGGTGGAAAATGGAGTTGTTCCAGCTCCATTCTGCCAGCTTTTTCAGGTTCATTGCAGC
>JAFRUW010000276.1 GCA_017438675.1 Oscillospiraceae bacterium
ACGGAGCAGTTCGACGTTTCCGACCAGCGCACCCTTGACGAGGTGGTAAAGTGGCTTATGGAGATGGGCTATATCCCCTCCTTCTGTACCGCCTGCTACCGCGAAGGCCGCACCGGCGACAGGTTCATGGCTCTCTGCAAGGCCGGTCAGATACAGAACTGCTGCCACCCCAACGCCCTCATGACCTTAAAAGAGTACCTCATGGACTATGCCTCCGAGGAGACCCGGGCCATCGGCGAAAAGCTCATCGAAGCCGAGCTTGACAACATCCCCAAGGAAAAGGTCCGTGAGATCTGCAAGGAACACCTTGTAAAGATCGAAAACGGCATCAGGGATTTCAGATTCTGATATTTGTTTTGATTTTCGCCTACGCGGCGGGCGCCCTATTTCTTCCTCGTGGAAGAAATAGGGGAAAGAACACGCCAAAGGCGTTCCCCCTTTGGAATACCCCCGGCGGAAAACACTGTTTCCTCCGGTCGTGGGACAGATTGTGCGTTTACGTCAGTGTGGATTCCCTAAACCTTAATAGGTTGTACGCCTAACCCGCTGGCGCTCACTGCGTCGGTTATTTTGGATTAGTGGCTCGCGGGCGCAGATCCGGATAACAAATGCACTTGCAATAGAAGAACAGGTTTTAGTCCAGCGCCATGAGCCGCAAATCTATAATCCACCACCGCAGTAAGCGGCTGAGCGAGTTAGACGCAGGCAGTATCAGACGTGCTGTCTGACAGATTTCGCCGATGGCTGTTCTGTGGCTTCGACTTGCGTTTTATGGAAGAGTTTCCAAAGAGAAACAGCATAATAAGCTGTGTCTCTTTGGTCGCCTCTTTTCCATATTTCTGGCGAAACAGAAATATGGTGCCCCGCTGCATGAGCGGTGCAGAATGAAATAATCAGAGTTGTTCGAAAAAAAACGAACAATACGCAAAAAACCAAACACACAAAAAGGAGCGCATCCATGAGCCTTAACGACACACCGAGAGCCAACAGAATACACATCGGGTTTTTCGGCAGGCGCAACGCCGGAAAATCCAGCGTGGTGAACGCCGTAACCGGTCAGGAGCTTGCGGTGGTAAGCGACACAAAAGGCACCACCACCGACCCGGTATACAAATCCATGGAGCTTCTCCCCATGGGCCCGGTGGAGATCATCGACACACCGGGCTTCGACGACGAGGGTTCTTTAGGTGAAAAGCGTGTGGAGAAGGCCCGCCAGGTGCTGAGAAAAACCGATGTCGCCGTTCTGGTGGTGGACGCCTCCGCCGGTATGACCGACTGCGACAACGAGCTTTTAGCCCTGTTCACGGAGCGGAAGCAGCCATACATCATTGCCTTCAACAAGGCCGATCTCGACCCGGAACGCCGACCCATCCCCGAAAACGCCATGTATATAAGCGCCCTCACCGGCGAGGGCATACACGAGCTCAAGGAGCGGATCGCGAGGACGGTGAAGACCGACGACATGCAACCCAGGCTTGTGGGCGACCTGCTTTCCCCACACGACCTTGTGGTGCTGGTGACGCCTATCGACTCCGCCGCCCCCAAGGGAAGGCTGATCCTTCCCCAGCAGCAGATGATAAGGGACGTGCTGGAGTCCGGCGCCATGGCGGTGGTTGTCAGGGAGACGGAGCTTGCGGCGGTGCTGCCGAAGCTTGCGGTCAAGCCCCGCATGGTCATCACCGACAGCCAGGCCTTCAAAGTCGCCGATCGGGACACTCCCGGGGATATACCCCTCACCTCCTTCTCCATCCTCATGGCGAGATACAAGGGCTTCCTTCACACTGCGGTAAAGGGCGTCTCCGCCATAAAGGACTTAAAGGACGGTGACAGGGTGCTCATCGCCGAGGGCTGCACCCATCACCGTCAGTGCAACGACATCGGCACCGTGAAGCTCCCCCGATGGCTTAAAGAACGCACCGGCAGCGATATCGTTATTGAAACCTCGTCAGGTACGGAGTTCCCGGAGGACCTCACCCCCTACGCTCTCGTCATTCACTGCGGCGGCTGTATGCTGAACACACGGGAGATGCAGTACCGCATGGAGCGGGCAATCGCCCAGAACGTGCCCTTCACAAATTACGGCACGGCGATAGCCTACATGACCGGCATACTGAAACGCAGCCTCAGCGTATTCCCTGAGCTGCTTCGCGAAATAGAATAAACAAAAAGCACTGAGTGTAAAAACTCAGTGCTTCAGTCTGTCAAAGAACCCCAGATTTCAGCAAGCGAAAACTTGGGTTCTGATGATTCTGGGGTAAAATAGTCTGAAATCAAGGTGGAAAATGGAGTTGTTCCAGCTCCATTCTGCCAGCTTTTTCAGGTTCATTGCAG
>JAFRUW010000277.1 GCA_017438675.1 Oscillospiraceae bacterium
AACGCCCGGAACGGTACGGTCTTTTATCAGTGTTTTGCCGATAACCATGAACAGAGCGGCGGGGACGCCTTTCCCCGATACGTCTGCCATAACGATTGCAAGATGTTTGTCATCCACCATAAAGAAATCGTAAAAATCGCCTCCGACCTCTTTTGCCGGGTCCATGGTGGCATAAATATCGAATTCGTACCTGTCCGGGAAGGCGGGGAAAATGTTGGGCAGCATGGAAGACTGTATGTGGGTGGCAACATCAAGCTCAGCGCCGATCCTCTCTTTTTCTGCGGTGACAGCGGTCAGATTTGTTATGAAGGTGTTGATATCCCGCTCCATTTGCTGTATGGAGTCGCTGAGGATCTCCACCTCGTCGCCGGTTCGGATATTCAGCCTTGAAATGGCGGATTCTTCTTTTGATTCGCTGCTGCGCTCCTTCACAAATGAACTGGTGGCGGCAGAAAGCATATTGATGGGTTTTACAAGCGCTTTATTAACGGCTGTAAGGATGACGGCGCACAATACGGCGACTATGATTCCCGTTATGATAATGATGTTCCGCAGATAATCTGTGCGCTCCTTCACGATATCGTCCATTGAAATATCCACACCCACAAGGGCGACGGGATTGCCTTCATCGTCCCGAACGGGTTCAACGGAGGTGCACAGCCATCCGTAGGCGTCATTTGTGATGAAAGCCTGAATACCGTTTTCCGGGTGTTCCGCTTCCTTCACCGGTCCCGAAATCTCGTGAGCGGTTCCCAGCTGGCATCTGTCGTCAGCCCTGTCTGCGTCAAAAATATAGGTACACATGTCGCCTTCCAGCTTCTGCACGTACAGATATGTAATGTCGTTGTTGTCCTTTATATCGAACAGCATGTCAAGCATTTCATAATAACTGTCGTCCTTTATGGCGTCGGCCTTCGCGTCGTACTCATTCTTGTATTCCTCGTTGCCCCAGTACTCGTCATCATCGTAAGTGCCGATCTGCTTTACGGCTTCGTAATAGCGCAGGATATCCTCGGCGTTAAGCTGAGTTGCCGCGGTTTTGGCAAGATTGGAGGTTAGAGATTTGTAATGATCGTACATTGTGTTGCTGTATAAGTGGTAGCTGACGGCAACGGTAATGGCAGACAGAATGAGAGCGGAGAGCAGGATAATAGCAACGGTTTTTAAATGAAGCGAAACTATACGGTTTCTTTTCTTTGTTTGAGTCGACATCATATTTGATCCCTTTCAGCTCAGTAACAGATTGACGTATGTGTTGTTCATCGGCGCGTTATAGATAACGGAGGATACGATTTCTTCTCCTTCTTCGCAGGAATAATCGGGCATGTACGCTTTGAGAAGCCTTGTCCCGAACAAAGCGCATAAGGCGCCGGAGGCCTGCTTTAATTCGTCAAGGGAAAGATCGGTTTCGGTGATTTCCAGCGTGCCTTCGGAGGGACAGCACATCATGAAATGATCGCTGCCGTTAAACTTGAAGGCGAGAGCCTTTCCGCCGAAATACTCATTATCGGCGACGCACCAGCAAACGTGCCTGTCGGGCCATTTTGCATAGGGGCGGCCGCAAAAGGCGCGGTTTCGCATCCGGTTGTATTCCTCCGGAGACAGAGGAGAAACCGACAGCGGCAGTTTTTCACCGGGATGGACAGTGACGAAGCGAAAGCAGGAGTCCGGCTCAAAGCCGAGAGCCCTGTAATAGGGAATAAGCTCACGTAAAGCGGGTTTCCCGAAAACAGCGAAGCCGTCCCTGTCAGCTAGAGCCTTTACGTGCTCGAAAAGGGCGCTGTAACAGCCTTTGCCGCGGTGATCGGGCTGCGTACCTCCGGCATATAAAAATCTTGCATCCCGGGTTTCGGCTCCGTTTACAAAAGAACAATCAAGTGTATGGAGCATACTCACCGGTCTGTCGTTAACCGCGTAAACGTAAGCGGATATGCGGCTGAAGTTTTCTCTGTAAAAACAGCGGATATAATCGCCGGGATCATGGAAGCACAATTCCCATATCTCGCACAGGGAGGGGATATCACCGCTTTCCGCAAGACGTACTCCGTTTGTCACGGTTATCACACCTCCACGGTCAAAGTGTTGAATCCGGCATACCGGCGGTAGAAAAACCGTTTGGCCTTCTTTTTAACCATCTGGATACCGAGAGACGCCAGATGCTCTTCGTCCTCGTAGTTGTGCCCGGTCCTCATGTCAAAGGGATTGAAGTTCACGGCGTTGTCACGGATGTGAAGAGAAACGGTACCGTCCTCCTCAAAGCAGATTGTAAGCTGTATGTATTCATCGCCGTTTTGCCGGAAGGCGTTTTCTACGATGGCCTGACAGACTTCCTCCACGCACAGGGTTACATAGTAGATCTGCTTGGGTGAAGCGCCGTTTGCTTCGCAAAACTCTTCCGACCTGGACAACAGATCCGATATATCACTGGAATTGGTATCAAGCAGATAGACGAATACCTTTGCGGATACAGGCTGTATTCTGGTACCGCAGACCGGAACCCAGATTGCGATGGCGCAAAGCTCCGCGGCTAAGAAGGTGAGCCAGAACCACTTTAAATCGATATATGAGAAGATGAGCGCAAACAGTAAAAAGCATACAAAGGTGCGAAGCTGGTTTATAAGGAAAACGATTTTTTCCCTGCCGATGGACTGGAGGCACGCGCTCCACGTCAGGCTGAGACCGGCGGGGATCACCGAGAGGCAGAACATCCGCACCGCAAAGGCGCCGCCTGCAACGGCTTCACCCTCAAGGCCGAAAAGACGGCAGACAGAAGGGGCAAAGATGCCGAACAGCAATGCTATGACGCCTCCGGAAACAACTCCGATGGTGACCGCAATATTCATCACGCGGCGTATGGAGTCTCTGTTATGCTCCGCATAAAACGTTCCGCACAGGGGCTGGACCGTATCGCCCAGGGCAGTATAAATCGCCAGCGCAACGTATGAGACATCCTGTACCACGTTGAGCTCAGCCAGTGCGCTTTCGCCTCCGATGCGCATAAGTATGTTATTTACAACTATAAGCGCCGCAAACTGGCCGATATAGCGGAAGGAGGACGACATTCCCGTTTTAAGCGCTGAATATATAGCCTGCCAATCGGGCTTTACGAAGCGGAAACGCAGTATCGCCCACCTGCGGGTGAAATGCAGCATAAAAACGCATATTCCCACGGCTTTTCCGAGCACGGTTGCGTAGATAGCACCGCGGACATCCAGCTTAAAGCCCAGTATAAACACTGCGCTGCCGATAATGTCCGTAAGATACCCGATCAGGAAACCGGCGCTGGCAAGCTTTTCGGCGTCGTCGCACCGCACGCAGTAATACAGAAGAAAATACAAAAAGGTAAGGGGAGCGCCGAGGAACATTATTTGCAGATACTCTTTTGTATAGTTCCACAGTTCTCCGCCCTCAGGTCCCGCGCCCAAAAGCCTAAGGATGGGATTCATGGCGGCGAGGCCAGCGACAGTCACAAGCAGGCTTACCGCGATGGCAACCAAAAGCATCTGGGAAAAGATCTCAACGCCTTTTTTCGCGTCGCCCCTGCCCAGCGCCTGAGTGTATTTTACCGAGGCTCCGATGGCGATTCCCACATCCAGTACGTTGTATATCATATAGACCGGAGCTACCAGCGACATTGTGGCAAGTCCGACTTTGCCGATGCGAATACCCACAAAAAGTGCGTCGGCTATATCGCCGAAGGCGAGACCGGCGGTAGAGATCAGCGTAGGCCAGAAAAGCCGCCGAAACATGCTGTCGGTAAACGCTTTGCTTTTTTGTACAACTAATGAAGAATCCATCATAGGGCCAAGCTGCCTTTCCATACTCGGGTCAGTTCCTTTGGGCGGCGCAGGAGCTTATGCGTCCTGAGTCCGGAGACGCCCATATCGTCTTCTGAATCCACCGTTTTTACCCCACGGGGCAGGGCCTGATACAAAGCCCATTTTATAAAGCAGTCACAACGCCTGTCAAGGACCTTGCAGAAGCATATGTCGAATATTTCAGGTGTTATGAATACTCCGGCAACGTAGGCGATATCATTGCCGTCCGCCTGAAAAAGCATACCCCACATGGAAAGCCGGGAGAAGTTCCGAAGAGCTGTTTCCGCGGCGGCGGTATCCGCAAGATCGTCCGGGTCCCGGTCATCACCCCAACGGCGGGTAAGTTTAAGCGCCCTTTCAATATTGGCTTCGCAGATCTGTTCCGTTGACCATTCCCCGGCAATTGCCCTTCCAAGATTGACCTGATGGCGCAGCCGCTTATACTCTTTTCCCGCCATGGCAATCTGAGCGTCCTTGTCGTAGAGATACGGATATTCGTCCCGGCAGTCTTCAAAGGTGAAGCGCCCGGGATATTCAATTTCCAGAAAAAGCTTATCGTCGTCTGTAACCGAGTAAAATACAGGTGCCTCAAACTGAAGAAGGCCGTCGATCAATTCTTTTTTTCCTTTCTCACTGCCGCAGGGGAAAAGATACGCAGTGCTTCCGCCGGTGCCGTTTTTTATAATAAAGGCGCCGTCACCGAAACATATCTCGTACTGCTCGTACTCCTTCCATGAAAAAAGGGAGGCAAAGGTATAGACGTACAGGGTGCTGCCGGAGGCGGTGCGGATCGCCTCGATCTGTTCCATTTGCGAGAGTGAAATCGGGGTGAATTCAAGTGCTGGCGCTTTGCCGGTTTCGCGGGTCATGATTGATGCTTCCTATCTTAATACAGTGTGTTTCAAAGTTGCTGATTTTCTTTTTATTATAGCAAAATCCGCATCTTTTATCAAGATATAATATACGGTTGAGAGCCGGGAAATGAAAAGCAGAAACTGATTCCGCTATAAGTCAGATTCCGTGTGAATTGTTGCCGAAATATATTGTAAAGGTTATCGCAAGGTGATATAATACTGAAAAATTGTTACAGATGCGCCCTAAGGCAATAAAACTGCTGAAAATACTTAAACTGCAAAGGAGAACTCATGATGAAAAGGATTATTTGTCTGCTGCTGGCTCTTGTAATGGTTCTGGCGTTAGCAGCCTGCAGAACAGGAAAACCGGCTGAGGAAAAACCCGCGGAGCCGGCGGAATGGACACGCTCCGGCTATTATCAGGATGAGGACGGAAATATGCTGTCGGTTACCTGGATGGATGACGTTGATGAGCCGGGCTGGTATGTGGGCTTCACGAACGGTGACGACATGATGGAAGACTCCTACGGCGGCTTGCTCAGCCAGGATGGCAGCACCCTGCACGGAAGCCTTCCCTCCGGCGGAAGCAGGGACGATATTACCGTCACCCTGTCAGAGGAGGGAGAGGACGGACTGATGCTCGAAATCGAAGGCGGTGAGACATATCACTTCAGTCCTATGGATCTTCCCGAGGCCACAATAATCGTAAGGGTTAATACCGAGGGCTCCGGCAATATCGAGTACACCGAGGGCGAGGAAGAGCCTGAAATCGACACGGAATACCCCTATCAGTCCGCCCAGATCAATCTGGCGGAGCCCGCTGTACATACCTTTAAGGCATGGCCCAACGAGGGCTGGCACTTTGTCAGGTGGACAAAGAACGGTGAAGACTTCTCCACAGAAGCTGTGATTACCGTCAATCTCGATGAGAGCGCGGATTATATCGCCGTTTTTGAAGAGGGTATCGATTATCTCGCCCTTGTCAACAAGCTCAACCCCCTGCCCGACGGCTGGGAGGACGCTCTGGAAACCGTGACGATCACAAACTCCCTGGGCGACGAGGTCGAGGTTGAGGCAAAGGCCTACGCCGCTTATGAACAGCTTAAGGCCGATCTCGAGGTAAACAACGCTGTTTACATCGAGCTTGATTCCGCCCGCCGCAGCGTTGCTGCCCAGCAGGACATCATGGACCGCTTCATTGAGAAGTACGGCGCCGACTATGCGGCAAAAACCGTTGCGCAGCCAGGTTATTCAGAACACCATACCGGTCTTGCGCTGGATCTCTATTTCATGATTGAGAACGATAACGGCGAGTTTATCAACGTATACCACAATGAAGATATGGAAAAGGAAGAGTATAAGCCGATCTGGGACGAGATCCACGCCAAGCTGGCTGAATACGGTTTCATACTGCGCTACCTTGAAGGCGAGGAGCATATCACCGGTTACCGCTATGAGCCCTGGCATATTCGCTATGTGGACAGCGCTGAAATCGCCCGGGAGATCATGTCGCAGCCCGGCCTGACCCTGGAGGAGTATCTCGCAGGCAAATCCGCCCCTGAGGTCGAAATCGATCTTTCCGGCTCCAAGCTCTATTCCGAAGAGGAATTGTATGACGCAATGCTGGCTGTAAAGTGCAAGTTCGCGTCCTGGGCCGGATGTGAGCTCAAGAGCATACGCTATGCCGGTGACGACGCCAACAGCAAGGAGATCCTCGAATGGCTCAATTCTCTTGTTGAGGACGGCAAATTCACCGAAACCGCGAAGCTCCTCATGGACTTCCACTCCTCCGACAATGACGAACAGGGCTTAAATTCGAATTTTGACTACAAAGATTACGAGTGGTGGCTTGCCCGCACCGAGGACGGCGACTGGGAGATCGTAAGCTGGGGTTATTAGAGAGCATCGACTCTGATCAATATGATTTGAAAATGGGAGCGGTATTGTCCGCTCCCATCAGCCTGAAAGGTGCATAATATGAATCAGATATTGCGTCAGCATGCAGATGTGATTATCCGTGAATCGATCAAAGCCGTACAGCCTGACGCTGCTGTGCAGCGGGCCCTGGCCGGCAGGGAATATCCCGGACGGGTATTTCTGGCCGCCGTCGGAAAGGCTGCCTGGCAGATGGCGAAGGCTGCGTCCGATTACCTCGGGGACAGGATCGAAGCCGGTGTTGTTGTCACAAAATACGGTCACGTTATGGGACCGATAGCAAATATTGACTGCTGTGAGGCGGGGCATCCCGTTCCGGATGAAAATTCCTTCCGGGGCACACAGGCTGTCATTGACCTTCTGGACGGCCTTAAGCCGGATGACACTGTACTGTTTCTTCTTTCCGGCGGGGGGAGCGCCCTGTTTGAAAAGCCCCTTATTCCCGCAGCGGAGCTTCAGGACATAACAAATCAGCTTCTCGCCTGCGGAGCGGGCATTGTTGAGATCAACACCATACGCAAGAGGCTTTCCGCTGTCAAGGGAGGGCGTTTTGCCGGGCTCTGTGCCCCTGCCAAGGTGCATGCGATCGTTTTGTCCGACATTCTCGGCGACCCGCTTGATATGATCGCTTCCGGTCCGGCATGTCCCGATTCCTCAACGTGTCAGGACGCGAAGAACATTGTCAGAAAATACGGGCTCAGACTGTCTGACGAAGCACGGAGATTACTTGATATCGAAACGCCAAAGCAGCTCGACAACGTGGAGACCCAGGTTGCAGGAAGTGTGCGTGAGCTCTGCGCCGCCGCGGCGGAATCCTGCAGAAGACTGGGTTATACCCCGGTTATCCTTACAGATCAGCTTTGCTGTCAGGCATGTGAGGCGGGGAGCTTTATGGCTTCCGTTCTCAAAACCCACCGCTCTGACGGTATTTCACTTGCCTTTATTGCCGGAGGTGAAACGATCGTTAAGCTGACGGGCAAAGGAAAGGGAGGCAGAAATCAGGAGTTTGCTCTTGCGGCCGCCCCGGGGATTGCGGGGATGCGCAATGCGGCGGTTTTATCTGTGGGAAGCGACGGTACAGACGGCCCCACTGACGCCGCCGGAGGTTACGCAGACGGCGATA
>JAFRUW010000278.1 GCA_017438675.1 Oscillospiraceae bacterium
AACCGGCAACGATGACAATCCTTCTCTTGTCCAGCTCCTTGCGGATACGGTCGCAATCCACCTTCTTGATCCTTGCGTTGGAATAAGTGGAATTGGTCAGCATTCCGATCTGCCAGCCCGTGAGAGAGATGACCGGAATACCCATTCCCTCGATGCACATGGCGCAGAGGGAAATGGAAATCTGTTCGCCTGTGCTGAGAAGCATATCCATCTCGCGTTTTGAGGGATTGGGATTGATCTCCTGAGCTTTTTCAATGAGATCGTCCGTAGTGTCACCCTGAGCAGAAAGAACGACTACAACGTCATTTCCTGCCTTGTAGGTGTCTGTGATAATGCCGGCGACGCGCCGGATCTTCTCGGCGTCAGCCACGGAGCTTCCGCCAAACTTCTGTACAATCAATGCCATATTATATATTCAACCTTCCTCTATTTATAAACATGTTGATTACTGAAGAACTCTGATGAGCGCGAAAACCTTTGATCCCTCGTAAGCGTGAAGCACTGCCTGCTTTGTCATCGCGGGGGTGATCCTGACATATTCGTCCTCATTTTCCGCGATCTCCAGGCCGATGCCTTCCTTCGCGTCGGACCGCACGTACCAGACATATTCAAGATCGTCGGCGTTTCCGGTATGCTCGGGGTCGGAATCCGCCCAATTGGGCTTTTTGGGGTTCTTGAGGTGCTTTGCGGCGTCCATAACGTCTGCAACCACTGCGCTGGCCGTAGGCATCTTGCCCGCTCCCGGACCGTAGAACATTGCTGTTCCGATGGCGTTGCCCTTAACCACAATGCCGTTCATTACTCCCTCAACGTCGGCGATCAGATTGTCAACCGGAACGAGATGGGGCGCGACATAGGCGTATGCCTTGCCGTCGTGCTCAAGGGCCCTGCCCAGAAGCTTTATCTTATAGCCGTTAGCTTCGGCGTAATCCACGTCAACAGCCGTTATGTTCTGAATACCCTCGGTGGGTACGTCCTCGGGATAGACATGATGGCCGAAGCACATGGCCGCAAGGATGCAGATCTTTCTGCAAACGTCGTGGCCTTCGATGTCCGCCGCGGGATCAGCCTCGGCATATCCCATCTCCTGAGCCTGCCTGAGAGCAGTATCG
The DNA here is from genome assembly GCA_017438675.1 of Oscillospiraceae bacterium. Taxonomy (GTDB): domain Bacteria; phylum Bacillota; class Clostridia; order Oscillospirales; family Oscillospiraceae; genus SIG495. The sequence goes on from JAFRUW010000278.1 coordinate 1,113, forward strand.
AAAGACAGCCCGTTCTTTTTCATCTCGGTGAGAATATAATTTGTTGTACCGTTCAGGATACCGTAAATCTCGGAAATATTGTTTGACGCGAGGCATTGGGCAATGGGCCTTATAATGGGGATGCCGCCGCCCACACTGGCCTCGAAATAATAAGTGCATCCGTGTTCCTTCGCGATCTCCATAAGCTCAATGCCGTGGGTCGCCACAAGCTCCTTATTTGAGGTAACCACGGTCTTTCCCTGAAGCAGGCAGCGCTTTGTAAAATCATAAGCTATTCTCGCACCGCCGATAGTCTCCACAACGATCTTCACTTCGGGATCGTTTTCCACAACCGCAAAATCCTTTGTCAGAAGGCTTTCAAATCTGTTGCCCGGAAAATCCCTGATATCAACGATATATTTTAAGCTGATACCACCGGTAGTTCGCGTGATCTTGTCTTCATTCAGGCTGAGGACTTCAGCCACGCCGGAACCTACAGTCCCAAAACCAAGTATCGCCGCTTTTATCATGGTACATCCTTCTTTCTTTATGTATAGTAAACCGTATGCCGCGCATATTAATAGCAATATACAGCATAAAAATACGTTTATTATTTTATCACAGCAAAGTTTTGAACGCAACTGTTTTATTACCCTATTTTACGGTAATATTGCTTTGTTTTGTAGGTAATACAACCACATCGGAGGTCACGGATTGACAGACAGGCGGCTTAACAGGCTATTACACGTATCTTTGGGAATAGTTTTCGGTACAGCATTTCTGCTGATTATTATTAAATATGTCCTGCCCTGGACGGCACCTTTCATCCTTGCGTTCCTGGCCGCCATGATTATTGAACCCGGTGTCAGAACAGTTTCGGACAGGCTCCGGTTAAGGCGTTGGATCGTCTCCGGGATCATGACCGTCTCTCTCTTTGCACTGACGGCGGCGATCTGCAAGGCGGTGATTCTGAATGTGTCCCGGGGAGTTTCGGATCTTCTGCGCGAACTCCCCGAAACGCTTGACGGCATTTCCGGTTCTCTCGGCTGGCTGAACAGCAGGATCGAGAATTATATAAGCTCCGCACCGGACGGGATAAGGGAATATCTTGACGGTGCCGCTGAACACATCGCCCGAAGCGCAAGGGAGCTGCCCGGGGAGCTTTCCGGCACGGCTCTTAAATATCTGACCCGTATTGCGTCTCACATGCCGAAGATACTCCTGTTCACCGTAACTTACGCCGTGGGAACTTTTTTTATAAGCAGCAGGTTCGCAGAGGTCAAAGGGTTTATCCTGCGCCAGATACCGGAAAAACACCGGGACAAAATAACTGTCATAAAAAACGGCATACTCAGCACCCTTTTAAAATGGCTGAAGGCGCAGCTAATGCTTATGAGCATCACCTTTCTTGAGCTGACGGCAGGCTTCCTTCTCCTGCGTATCCCCCACCATCTGCTGATGGCCCTGATAACCTCGCTGATCGACGCTCTGCCCGTTCTCGGCGTGGGAACAGTCCTTTTGCCGTGGTCGCTTGTCCAGCTTATTACCGGGAACCCCACCCTTGCTCTCGGCCTTGCGGTACTCTATGCGGCAGTCACAATGATACGGAGCCTGCTTGAGCCGAAACTCATAAGCGCTCAGCTTGGACTGAACCCTGTTGCGGCGCTCATTGCCATATACGCCGGCTTTTCCTGTATCGGAGTCGCGGGAATGATACTGTTCCCCGCCGGACTTATGATCCTTAAACAGATGAACGACGAGGGAATAATAAAGCTCTGGAAATAGAACTTGTGTTTAATCTCCCGTGTGCTATAATAGGCATAACCCCAATTTCACGGGAGGCTGTTATTATGGCTGTTAAATCCGAGGGCAAATGGTACCGCACCCTTCTGGGGGGCCTTCTTGGGCTTCTTATGGGCCTCATCCCCTCTGCCCTGAGTGTTTTGCTGTTCGGCAGGCTTTATTACTTCTGCTATATATTTATTCCGATCATTATCTGTCTGTTTATCCGTCTCTTCCGGGGAAATCGAGGCAGGCTGTCCCTGCTGTTTGCGGGAATACTGTCACTGATCGGAATATACTTTACCGGGTTCTTCATTATGGCCGCGAACCTCGTTTCCGCATACGAACTGCCGAATCATGAGGTTTTCAGACTGACTTTCCTTATGATGAAAGAATTCTCCGCTTACGGCAGCGAAGCACTCAAAACCCTTGCGGGGGACGTTTTTAAGGTCATCTTCATCCTCGCATACCTTGCTGTGGGTCTCCTGTTCTCCCGTGAGTTTATTCTGAAATGTGAAAAGCCCGCGGGCAAGGCTTCAGGGCTTTCCGGCCGCTCAAAAAAGGAAGTCGGTGAATCGGAAGACGGCGAATATGAGTACGTCTATGAGGATGAGCTTCTCCCGGACGATGAGGTTATTGACCGGCGGTAATTATCTGTGATTTGACAATTCATGCCGTTCTGTGTTAGAATCACGTTATTCGGATATACTTGGTACTATCCATAAATCGGCATTATGTATCGGATGAGTCCGATGCTTTTTATAGAAAAGTATATAACGCTTCAGTCAGGCTAAAACAACATCAGAGCGGGACGGTTCAGGGTCTTTTTGCTTAAATGTCATTTAGCTTTGTATCAGTGCGTTTACATAAGGCGAAATAAATATATTCAAAGGAGTATTATTGTTTAATGGCTGAAAAACTAAAAATCATTTCTCTCGGAGGACTTGACGAGATCGGCAAGAACCTCACTGTCTACGAGTACGGTGAGGACATTCTCGTTGTAGACTGCGGTCTCAGCTTCCCTGATGATGATATGTACGGTATCGACATTGTTATACCCGATATAACATATCTTGTGAAAAACAAGCACCGCATCAGGGCGGTTGTCCTGACCCACGGTCATGAGGACCACATAGGCGCAGTTCCCTATCTTTGCCGGGAGATCAGCGCTCCTATCTACGCGACACGGCTTACAGTCGGTCTTGTGGAGCTGAAACTCCAGGAACACGGTCTTCTCAAGCAGACTAAAATCATCCCGCTTGAGGCGGGTGACGACTTCGACGCCGGGTGCTTCAACGTTGAGTTCATCCACGCGAATCACAGTATCGCCGACTCCGTGTCCCTGGCAATTTCCACCCCCATCGGCATGGTAGTCCACACCGGCGACTTCAAGATCGACACAACGCCTATAGACGGCGAGATGATCGATATCGCCCGGTTTGCGGAGCTGGGCAAAAGAGGCGTCGTCGCTCTCCTCTCCGATTCCACAAACGTGGAAAAGCCGGGCTATTCGGTAAGTGAAAGCAGAGTCGGCGAAAA
>JAFRUW010000279.1 GCA_017438675.1 Oscillospiraceae bacterium
CTTGCAAGATTCCTTGTTGAAGAGGGCAGCGCTCCCACAAATCCCGAAGCAGCAGGCACATACAAGAGAATCATCGAAGGTTATGACTGGGGCGCAGCCGAGACAAAGCTTATTCTGTCCCTTGACAGAAAGATCGATGCTGCTTCCGTTGACGCTTCCGACTTTGCTGTAACAACAGTAAGACAGGGCGCAAGCAACGCCAACAGAACAATCACAGATGCATACGTATCCGACGCTGACGGCAACAAGGTCAACACCAACAGCAAGTTCGTCACCATCGAGATGTATGTATCTCCCAGCGTAGGCGGCGTATTCCGCTATGCAAACTCCCTGAACCAGTGGCCCAACACCTTCTATGACACCATCTCCCTGAAGAATGGCGCTACCCTGACCAGCAGAAACAAGGTCATCGACACTCTGTCCATCGATCAGCAGGCAACCGCTATGGTAAGCCCCCTGTCCGATCAGTTCGTACAGAAGGACTACACCGGCGCTGACGGCAGAACACTCCGTTACGGTTATTGGGAACCCGCTAAGGACAATGTCAAGAACGCTCTCATCATCTGGCTCCACGGCGCAGGCGAGGGCGGCAGAGACACCAGAATCGTCACCATGGGCAACAAGGTTGAGAACCTGATCACCGATAAGATGCAGGCTGCCTTCAAGAAGGACGGCGCAAGCGGTGCATACGTTCTCGTTCCCCAGTCCCCCACAGTCTGGATGGACGTCACCGGCAACACCACCTACACATCCGACGGCAGCACAATCTACGCTGCAACCCTGTTTGAGCTCATCGACAGCTATGTAAAGAGCAATCCCGATATCGACACCAACCGTATCCTCATCGGCGGCTGCTCCAACGGCGGCTTCATGACCATGAAGATGATCATCGAGCATCCTGATTACTTTGCAGCGGCATATCCCATCTGCCAGGCATATCAGAACTCCTGGATCACCGACGCTCAGATTCAGAGCATCAAGAACATCCCCATGTGGTTCACACAGGCAAGGAACGACACAACAGTCAACCCCAACAACTACACTGTTCCCACCTATGACAGACTTGTTGCTGCAGGCGCCAAGGACGTGTACTTCTCCTTCTTCGATGATGTACATGACACCACCGGCAACTGGACCAACAATCAGGGTCAGCCCTATCAGTACATGGGTCACTGGTCCTGGATCTACATGCTGAACAACGAGTGCGTAAAGCCCGACGGCACCACCATCATGCAGTGGCTCGCAGCTCAGTCCAAGTAATCCCGAACTAAATCAAAAACAACGGCTGCTTCGGCAGCCGTTGTTTTTTGCGCAAAAGTCCGGCATTTGCCTGACTTTTGCCTTGACATATATGGCATTTTTGTATAAAATAATCAACAGTGGGTTATTAGTACCAATCAGTATTTTTGGAGGTGAGAATGTGGACGCTGGAAGTTCCGGCAGTAGATCGCAAGGCCGATTACAAGAGTATCACGGCTGCATCATGACCGGGCGTCCGGTGTGTTTTTGTCCGTGATACTGATTTATCGCACCTGTGATCACTGCCCTGCAAAGTGCGTGATTATACGGTGCTCTTTGTTTTTTCTGGCCTTGCCCCGTAAATTATATTTAAGGAGGTAAGGGATTTGAATGAGAACAATTCTGTACTGACAAACACCATGACTACCCTCCTTGAGGGTAAAAAGTACACCACCCTCCGTGACATTCTGGTGACCATGAATGCCGCGGATATCGCGGTCCTGTTTGAGTCGATGCCCGAGGAAAAGCTTCCGCTGCTGTTCCGGCTCCTTCCCAAGGAGCTGGCGGCCGACACCTTCGTCGAGATGGAGGCCGACTCTCAGGAGATGCTCATAAAGGGCTTCTCAGACGCCGAGCTTAAAGAGGTCGTCGACGAGCTCTATGTTGATGATGCTGTTGACATTGTTGAGGAAATGCCGGCAAACGTGGTCCGACGCATCCTGCGTCAGGCGGACCCGGAAATGCGGAAGATGATAAACGAGATACTTAACTATCCCGAGGACTCCGCCGGCAGCATCATGACCACGGAGTACGTCAGCCTCAGACCGGCAATGACCGTTTCCGAAGCCATCAAGCATATCAGGCGGACCGGTGTGGATAAGGAGACTATCTATACCTGTTACGTCGCCACCAACCGTATGCTTATCGGAACCATTTCGCTTAAAACCCTGCTCCTGTCCGACGAGGATGACGTCATCAGGGACATTATGGAGCAGAATCCCATCTACGTCACCACCACCGACGACCAGGAGCTGGTGGCCCAGACATTAAGTAAATACGACTTTATCGCAGTCCCCGTCGTGGATCAGGAGGGGCGCCTTGTGGGTATCGTCACCGTTGACGACGCTATGGACGTTATCGAAGAAGAGGCCACCGAGGATATCGAAAAGATGAACGCTATCATGCCCACGGACAAGAAGTATCTCCAGACCACGCCCTTTGAGCTGTGGAAGGCGAGAATACCCTGGCTCCTCATACTGATGATCTCCGCCACCATTACGGAGCATATCATCGGCAGATACGAACAGGCCCTGTCCGCCGTTGTGGCCCTGACGGCCTTCATTCCCATGCTCATGGACACCGGCGGCAACGCCGGCGGTCAGGCGTCCGTCACCATCATCCGCGGACTGTCATTAAACGAGATCCAGCCCAGAGACGTTTTGAAGGTTCTGTGGAAAGAGATACGTGTGGGCGTTATGTGCGCCGTAACGCTGGGCGTCGCCACCATGCTGAAGATCACCCTCCTCGAGAGGGTGGAGTTTAAGATCGCGATGGTGGTTGGACTGACGCTTTCCTGCACCATCGTTCTTGCCAAAACCGTGGGCTGTACCCTGCCCCTTGCGGCAAAGAGGGTGGGACTTGACCCGGCTGTAATGTCCAGCCCCTTCATCACCACCATAGTTGACGCATTGAGTCTGGTGATATACTTTACCTTTGCGACTGTTTTACTCGGATTATAGCAAAAATCCCGCCGAAAGGCGGGATTTTAATCATGTTTTCAGCGGGCAAACCTGAGCGAAGCTATTTTTCAACAATCAGTTTTTCATACAGTAATACTCCTCTATTCTGATGAATATACTTTCAGGTAAGGGCGACCGCCATAAGGAAGGTTTTCATCGCATAGTTGGCGTGGTGAGTAAGCGTATGATTAATAAATAAGCTGAGATAAAGGATCATAAGGATCATGTGTCTCAGCTTGTTCTATTATGAATTGACGGCTTTGCCGTCATGAATTGCCGCTATGCGGCGTGATTTGGCTTCGCCGTGAATTGAATCGCGCCATGATGCCCCGCAGGGCAATTCATGTGCCGAAGGCACAATTCATGACAGAAGGTCAATTCATGCGTCGACAGGCGCAATTCATTTCGGCGCCTAATGGGCGCTTCAATAAACTTCCTTATCACGCCGCGCCGAAGGGGGGAAATTCATTTATGAAATGCAGGATAGCTGATCTGAGATACAGGGAAGTGATAAATGTCTGCACAGGCTGCAGGCTGGGATTTGTCAGCGACGTGCTGATAAACATATCCGGAGGATGCGTGGTGGCAATCGTTGTGCCGGGACCGTGCCGGTTTTTCGGGCTTTTCGGCAGGGAATGCGACTTCGTCATCCCCTGGGACTGCATAAAAAAGTTCGGGGACGACATAATTTTAGTGGAGGTGGACAAGGACGCCTGCCTTGAAAGGCGGCCGAAAAAGAAGTTTTTCTGACAGAACGCCTTTTGTTGGGTAAAAACACCATAAAAATCAGCGCAACAGGGGAAATCTTTTCCGAAAAAAAGAAAAAAACAGGAAAATAGTACTTGAAAAAGGGAAAACGATTTGCTATAATACGAAAGTTAGTTTAAGCGGAGGGATAACTGCGCCCAATGCTGACGGACTACGCACCCGGGCGGATCGTCCGCTTTGTGCCGAGGCAGCGCTTCGGTAGGCGGGCGGGATGATGCGCGGGGAGGAAATAACATATATCAGGAGGATAAAAAAATGGCAGTAGTTTCTATGAAGCAGCTTCTCGAAGCTGGCGTACACTTCGGTCATCAGACCAGAAGATGGAACCCCAAGATGGCTCCCTATATCTACATGGAGCGCAACGGCATCTACATCATCGACCTTCAGAAGACAGTCAAGAAGCTTGAGGACGCTTACAACTTCGTGCGCGACACCGCTGCAAACGGCGGCGACATCCTTTTCGTCGGCACAAAGAAGCAGGCTCAGAGCGCAGTCAAGGAAGAGGCGGAGCGCGTAGGCATGTACTATGTCAACTCCCGCTGGCTTGGCGGCATGCTCACCAACTTCAAGACAATGCGCACCCGTATCGACAGACTTGCACAGCTTCGCAAGATGCAGGAAGACGGCACATTTGACATCCTTCCCAAGAAGGAAGTCATCAAGCTGACAAACGAGATCGGCAAGCTGGAAAAGTATCTGGGCGGCGTTAAGGAAATGAAGAAGCTTCCCGGCGCGATCTTTATCGTTGACTGCCGCAAGGAGCACAACGCTATCGCTGAAGCAAAGAAGCTGGGTATCCCCATCGTGGCTATCGTTGATACAAACTGCGATCCCGACGAGGTGGATTACGTTATCCCCGGCAATGACGATGCTATCCGCGCAATCAAGCTCATCTGCCAGGCCATGGCAAATGCAGTTGTAGAAGGCAGACAGGGTGAGGACAATGCTGAGGCTCCCGAGGCCGAGGCCGCACCCCAGGACGCTGAATAATAATATTACTTCAAACAGGGAGGATCATATATAATGGCATTTACAGCAAAAGATGTTAAGACTCTCAGAGAGATGACAGGCGTAGGCATGATGGACTGCAAGAAGGCTCTTACAGAGTCCGACGGCGATATGGATAAGGCTGTTGAGTACCTCCGTGAAAAGGGTCTCGCAGCAGCACAGAAGAAGGCAGGCAGAATCGCTGCCGAGGGTATGGCATACGCTGCCGTTATCGACGGTATCGGTGTTGCTGTCGAGGTCAATGCTGAGACTGACTTCGTCGGCAAGAACGAGAAATTTGTTGACTTCGTAAAGGGCGTTGCCGCAACAGTGGCAAAGTGCGCTCCCGCGGATCTGGACGCTCTTATGAACTGCAAGTACATGGACACCGACCTGACTGTTACACAGCAGCAGCAGGAGATGGTTCTCGTCATCGGCGAGAACATCCAGGTTCGCCGCTTTGAGCGTTTTGCAGAGGGCTTCAACGTACCCTACATCCATGCAGGCGGCAAGATCGGCGTTATCGTAAACCTGTCAGTCGAGGGCGATATCGACGCTACCGACATCGGCAAGGACGTTGCAATGCAGATCGCTGCTCTGAATCCCAGATTCTGGGATAAGTCCCTTGTGACACAGGAAGTTCTTGACGAAGAGAAGAAGATCATGCTGGCTCAGATGGACAATGACCCCAAGATGGCAAGCAAGCCCCTCCAGGTCAAGGAGAAGATCGTTGTCGGCAAGCTGAACAAGTTCTACACCGAGAACTGCCTGCTCCAGCAGGAGTTCGTAAAGGACAACGATATGACCGTTGAGCAGTATATCAACTCCGCGGCAAAGGCTCTGGGCGGCAAGGTCGTATTCAACAAGGCTGTTCGCTTCGAGAAGGGCGAGGGCATTGAGAAGAAGCAGGAGAACTTCGCTGAAGAGATCGCAAACATGGTAAAATAAGCGTTTTAAAACGCATTGAAAGTGGGATGAGGAAACTCATCCCACTTTTTTGGTTTGACGGCAAATTTCAAATTGATGTGTTTTTATTCCGCGGATCAAAAAACGCCTTGACGACGCACGCCTGAATCTGTGCTCTCAGATATGGCAACTCAGCCCATTTTTGTGTCCGTTTTGATAAAAACTGAGATTATTTTGTATATTGAAGAAAACCGTCGTTTGATGTATACTAAAGTAAGGCACATGTGCGCAGAACCAAAACGCTGATGAGTAATGGAGCGGGAAAACAATGTTGATTTATGTTTTTGCGGGAATTAGCCTTATAGCCGACGCGCTGATATCGGCTTTTGGCGGCCTTGTTAACTCCCCCTGGGATTTTTGGAAGCCGATCCTCATATTTGCGGGACTGTTCCTTGCCTGTCTGGTCATATATATAATACTGCTGATAATCGTATCGCGTTTCGCAAAAGAGGAAGGCAGGATCCATGAGCCCACCAGATGGATGACCGTTCAGATAATCGACGTTCTGCGGCGGCTCATGGGCGTGAAGCTGCATCTGAACGGCTTTGAGAAAATACCGGCGGATGAGCGGTTCGTTCTGGTCAGCAACCATATAAAGGCGTTCGATCCCATACTTGGGCTTTACGTATTCAGAAAATACAGGCTGGCGTATATTTCAAAAAAGGAAAACGCCGAAATGCCCGTAGGTGACGGTATCGTTCTCGGCTGCGGCAGCCTCGCCGTTGACCGTGAAAACGACCGCGCTGCTCTTAAAACCATACTGCAGGCAATAAAGATCCTGAAAAACGGAGAGATGTCCATCGGCGTCTACCCTGAGGGGTATACCAATAAAACGGACAAACCGCTTCTGCCATTCCGCAACGGAGTTTTCAAGATACCTCAGAAGGCCAATGTCCCTCTGGTTGTGACCACGATAGCCGGCAGCGACAAGATTCTGAATAATCTGTTCCGGCGCCGCACACATGTGTATATAGACGTGCTCCGGGTGATACCCCATTCCGATATCGACGGTATCCACACGAACGATGTGGGCGAGCTTGTTTATGATATCATGCTTAAGAACATCGAAAAGAGAAGGAATAATACCTGAGGTGAAATATGAGACTTCTGGGCTGTATAGTATATATCGCCGTTCTGGGGCTTGGCTCCCACTATCTGGGCGAGGCACTGCCGAGAGACCGGTTTGATCCGGGCAGCTTCCCGTACAGTGAATTCTGGTGGGAAAAAAGCGGCAGGGTATATAAGCTCCTGCGCGTAAAAAAGTGGAAAAACAAAATGCCTGACGCCAGCAGGTACTTTAAGGATATGGTGCCCAAGCGCATCATAGGTATGACAAGCTCCGAAAACATCGAGGTGCTTGTGAAGGAGACCTGCGTGGCGGAGTTTACCCATTATCTGCTCTGTGTTTTGTCCGGCGGCGTATGCTTCATCTGGAAGGATGGCGGCGGAGCGGTGATCTGGATAATATCCATAGTCTGCAACCTTGTTTTTGTGATAATACAGAGGTACAACAGGCCGCACCTTATCAAGCTGGCAGATAAGCTCAAAATTCGTGAGGAGAGACTCAAAGTATGCGCGTATTGATTTTATCCTGCAATACCGGCGAGGGACACAATTCCGCTGCCAAGGCCATTGCGGAGATATTAACCAGTCGTGGTATCGAATATGAAAAGAAAGACGCCCTTGCCTGTTTTTCAAAAAGAATATCGACGCTTGTCTGCAAAGGACATGTCACGATATACAAAAAGATCCCCAAGGTTTTCGGAGCGGGCTATAAGATAATCGAAAACCACGCTCCCAGGCCCGGGAAACACTCCGCCATGTATAAGCTCATAAGTACAGGCGGAAAAAAGATGCGGGAACTTGTGGCGGCAGGGGATTACACTTCGGTGATCTCCGTCCACCCCTTTGCGTCCATTATGCTCACAAAAGCCATGGAAAATGATCCTCTGGATGTTTTCACATATTTTGTAGCCACCGATTACACCTGCTCTCCCGGCGTTGCCGAGTGCAGGGCGACGCGCATGTTCATTCCCCACAGGGATCTGATCCCCGAGTTTGTGGAAATGGGGGTAAGGGAGGATATACTGGTTCCCAGCGGCATCCCTGTCCGTCAGGCGCTGTACGGCAAAAGAGACGCGTCATCGGCAAGAGAGCAGCTTGATCTTCCCGAGGATAAGAAGATAATCCTCCTTGCCTGCGGGAGTATGGGCTGCGGCCCCATACAGAATCTTGCGGAGAAGCTTCTTCATGTGTGCTCCGATGACACCATGATCGTTTCCGTCTGCGGCACCAACAAAAAGCTGTACCGGAAAATGACAGCCTTCGCCGGAGAAAACGACCGTATCAGAGTGGTGGGATTTACCGACCTCATGCACCTTTATATGGACGCGGCCGATGTGGCAGTCACAAAGCCCGGCGGCCTCAGCTCCACGGAGGCGGCAGTCAAGGGGCTGCCCCTGATATTTGTGGATGCTGTTCCCGGCTGCGAGACATACAATCTGAACTTCTTCGTTAAAAACGGGTTTGCCGAATCCGTTGATACCGTGGAAGGCATTACGGAGCTCGTCCGCCGCTATGCGGAGGATAAAGAGCTGCGGGACAAAATGAGCGAAAGGCTGCGGGCGAACTTTTCCGGGAACGCCGCAGAGATAATCTGCGACCGCATGGAGCGTGACGCGGCGGATTCACTGAATGAGGTGATGTAATGGAGAAAAGGTACGGTTTTATCCATGAAAAAATCGATATAAAAATCCTTGTCCTGTTCATTCTGGATAAGCTTTCCGCCCCTGTTGATCTGAACATGCTGTCGGAGATCATGGCATCCTGTGACGACGGGATCAGCTATTTCGATTTTACCGATTCCATGTCGGAGCTTGCGGAAACAGGTCATATCGAGTCCGGTGACAGAGGTTACGCCATAACCGAGCAGGGGAGGAAGATCAGTAAGATAACCGAAAGCGGCATTCCTTACTCCGTCAGGGTCAAGGCGGAGAAAAGTGCCGCCAGGGCTTCTGAGGCGCTGAGGCGCGATTCCATGATAAAGACCTCCCACACGTTAAAGACGAGAGGCGGCAATATTGTCAGCCTTTCCATGTCCGACGGCGTCAGCGACATCATAAATATCGAGATACTTTCCGCCGGCGAGGATCAGTCCCTCCGCATGGAGGAGAATTTCCGCAAAAGCGCGGAGGTTATGTACCTGAAGATCGCCCAGATGCTCACCGACGGGATCGAATAAAAAAAGAATTCTCCTAATACTTTTGTGATTAGGAGAATTCTTTTTAATCGGTTTTTTGTTTCATTACTTCTTGTGAATTATTTCCGTATATGATATACTTTGAATATAAATGATTATGGCTTTTTTATCCGAAATATGAAGGAGATGCGAGATGAGTATAGAGAGTTATATTCCGCGCTCAATCCTGGAAAAATTTGAATTCTATGATTATGGACATGCTCTTGATATATTGACCAGCACTTATCCTGATGAATGGAATGACTTGCTTGATTGTCTGGATAGCTTTAGGCTGACGAAATCTGATATAAAGATGGCAGGCGGTAATAAGAGCCTTATTCCCAAACGGTTTGATGAGATTATGTTTCCAAAGGGATGGAAAGAGGTCAAAATCACTGCTGATCTCTTAATAAAAAAGGGCGAGAGGAGTTCCAGGAGTGGAAAGAGGGATTTTAGAGCGGATCGAGTTGAGGAGATAACCGTAAAAGGATATATTGATGGTCATAATGTGGATTTCGTTAAAAACAAGGTTGCTTTTGATTTGGAATGGAACAGTAAAGATCAGACCTTTGACAGAGATCTTCTTGCCATGAGAAGCTATTTTGATGCAAGAATAATTGACGTTGGAATTATTATCACCAGATCTGAGGAACTGAATGATGTTTTTGCTTCACTTGGAAAAGAGATTAAGGATAAATACGGTGCATCAACAACATGGATGGGGAAACTACAGCCGCGTTTGCAAGCGAGACGAAACGGCGGTTGTCCGATTTTGGCAATAGGTATACGAAAGAATTGTATCGTGGATGAGTAGTTTTTGAGGTGTATTATGAGCGAAGTTTTAGAAACAATACTTGATTTACAAAATTTCACTTCCGGAAAAAAGTATAAAACTATTTATGCAGATCCGCCTTGGCAGTTTCAAAACAGAACTGGCAAAGTAGCGCCTGAGCATAAGAGGCTCAAACGGTATGAAACGATGTGCCTTGAAGATATAAAGAGTCTGCCGGTTGTTGAAATAGCCGATGCAAGAAGTCATCTGTATCTATGGGTTCCGAATGCGCTGCTTCCTGAAGGCTTGGAAGTGATGAAAGCATGGGGATTTGAGTATAAATCAAATATAATTTGGGAAAAGGTTCGTCATGATGGAAAGCCTGATGGCAGAGGGGTAGGTTTTTATTTCAGAAACGTTACCGAGATTTTGCTGTTTGGAATACGTGGAAACAATAACAGAACGCTTCAACCCGCAAGGTCACAGGTTAATCTTGTTCGCAGCATAAAAAGAGAACATAGCCGCAAACCGGATGAAATAATACCGATTATAGAAGCCTGTTCCCCCGGCCCATATATAGAATTATTCGCAAGAGGTCAACGAGAAGGTTGGGATATGTGGGGAAATCAAGCAGATGAAACATACGAACCAACATGGAATACGTATTCAAATCATACGGTGGCCAGAATAAAAAAGGATGAACAGAGAACATATGAACAAATGAGCTTAATTCTATAACGATAACAAATGCGAACGGTTCATATCAGGAAAACACTGGAATGAACCGTTCTGTTATTATGCTTATTATGAAGTTGGCTTCTTAGCAATAACACTCCCCTGTGAGACAGAACAGACTGTCCGCAGGGGAGCGTTTTTGCTTTTTTATGGAGTTTAATAGTTCTTGATTGCTTTTATGATGGACTGGCTGTCGTACCTTGTTGTGTCCATGGCCCAGACGGCGGAGTCGGTGTCGAACTTCTCGTTGAGCTTCGCTTCATATTCCTCAGCGGTGACTGATTCACCTGCCCAGGTGTAATCCGCCTCATAGGGATCATTGGATTTCACGATGTAGCTTCCCTCGGCAAGGGTTATGAACTTCCCGTTTTCGATGGTGTAGATAACGTCGAAATAGGAGCCCATCCTGCCGCCGGATTCCCGGAAAAGGTTTTTCCCCTTGAGGAATGACAGACTGTCGATGGTGAGATACTGGGACACCACTTTGCCGTCAGCATAAGTGGCAAGCTCGCTTCCGCCTGCGGTGGTGAGATAGTCCACATACAGCTCGGGGATGGCGTCGCCGTTTATGTCTACAAGATAGAAGCCGTAGGACTCAAAGCCGAAGGAGCCGTCCATACCCAGCCTGTTGTCGTTTATGAAGTCTGTGTACGCGGTCTTCCAGTCCGCACTTTTCGTGGTGCTCTCATGCTTGCTGAGGTCAAGGAGCTTGTAGGGAAGGGAAGTGAAGTCCTCGGTGTTGAGGTCGTGCATGTAGTAGTCCCCGCCGGCAAGAGAGTAGACGGCAGCGGTCATGCAGAGCTGCCCGTCTTCGTTAAAGTAAAGCTGGGAGCTCTTGATATTGTCGCCGGAGATGGTATTGGAAAGCTGTCTGTTGAAGAATTCGGCGGTTTCCCTGTCAGTAACGATGTTGTCTATGGCAGAGCCGAACATGCTCCAGAACTTGGAGCCCAGCAGATCTTCGGCTTTCTTTTCAAACTGCGTCTCCGTGAGTCCGGCCTTTGTGATCATGTCGGAATTGGACAGGCGCAGATCGTTCTTAACATCGTAATTGTAAACCTGGAACTCGGAGTTGTCCCATATGCCCAGGCTTTCGATGACCAGAGACAGAATGCCGTCATTGACAGCCCACTTGTAGTTGATTGTGTAATAGCCGACTTCTGCGTTTTTCGGCCCCTTATCGGAGAAGATGAAGCTTATATTTGTGTAGTCGTTATCGGGATTGAAGAAGTATTTGTCGATCTCATTGTTTATGGCCTTGGCGCCGGGGGCGTCAAGGTTGATCCTCGGGATGTGGTATTCAAGATCCAGATCCTGCCCGAACTCGTCCTTGCCGGTGTACGTGTATGTATGGTTTTCGACGACGAGATCGCCCACGGGCTCATCTTCCTCCTGCTCCTCCTGAGGCTCTTCCTCAGCCGGGGGTTCTTCAGGCTCCTCAGTTTCCTGGGGGGCATCCTCGGCAGGCTTGCCGGAGTTTCCGGCACAGCAAGTCAGTCCGAACAGCATTGCCAGGCAAAGGAACAATAGTATTAGTTTTTTAAGCATGACGGTATCCCCTTTCATGGTAGCTTAAATATCATACCTACTATATAATACTATAAACTGACCTTTAAGTCAATTACAGAGCAGTTAAAGGTCAGTTACAGAATAATGCCGATCTATTCAAAAATCCTTCTCAGAGCTTCGGGGTCGAGTATTGTTACAGCGCCGCGTCGGAGCGTTATATAGCCTTTGCCGGCAAATCGGTTCAGATTCCGGGTGACCACCTCCCGGGCGGTACCCAGATACTTTGCGATCCTGTCATGGGTCGCGGATATATCCCTGCCGCATCGCCTGTACTCGGAGTACAAAAATTCCGCCAGACGGTGATCCACAGGGGTAAACAGGAGATGCTGCATGGTTTGGATCACCTCAAGAAGACGGTCTGTGGTGGTCTTTTTTCCGTAGCACTCAAAATATACGTTTGACTGATTCAGCTTCAGGCACACCGGGGCGCTGATGACCATGACAACGGCGTTTTCCTCCACGGTGAACTGAGGGTCAAAGGACAGCCTTCCGAACACGCAGGAGGCAGTCAGCATACAGACGTCGCCCTTGTGAAGGTGAGATACGGTGATCTCCCTTCCTTCGTTGGACAACAGCGACAGACGGATGACGCCGCTTACTACAAGCAGCATACCCATGCACTCGTCATCGGTGCTGTCGATCATGGAGCCGGCTTTGTAAGCGGTGAAATACGTTGCACGGATCACCGACTCCTTTTCCACGGCTGTGAGTTTGTCCCAGAAGGGGAATGTTTCGAGATATCTGAGTTTGTCAGTCATTTTGCGCCTCGCTTTAAGGATACAGTCTGTCCAGAATAAAGGTGAATGCAGGAAGTGTCACGATTGACAGCAGGGTGGAGACCAGTATGGCCACGGCGCTCTCGCTCACCGCGTTCCGGTCTTTTTCATAGGCGATTATGTAAGAGGTGGTTATTGCGGCCACAGGGAGGGCGGAATAGACCACGGCGATTTTTATATACTGGGGGTCGATGCGGGTAAAGCTCAGAACCAGAAGGGTCAGAAGGGGAGCCGCAAGACACCGCAGCCCCACGGTGACGAATGCCTTGGGGAAGCGGAGAATGCTCTTAAGGTCGATGTGGGACAGGGACATGCCGCAGAGGATCATGCCCACGGGACTTGAAACGGAGCCCACGCTGTCCATGACCTGATAGAGGAAGTCCGGAAGGGCGATGTTTGCAAAATACAGAATGAGGCCGATCACCACCGCTGCGGTGGGAGGTGTGACCAGGAGCCTGACGGCGTCCCTTGCGCTTTTTACACTGCTTTCGCCGGAAAAGTTCACGCTGGCAAAGAAATATATGATGACCCTGATGGGCACAACGAAAATGTTGTACAGAAACAGGCCGTTTGCCCCGTAAAGCGCCTCCATCACCGGCATACCGAAGTATGTGTAGTTGCAGAAGGTGGTGCCGAAGCGGACAAGCCTTCCGGAGGAGCCTTTGCCCGCGATGCGATACCCGATCTGGCCGATGACGAAAAAGGAGGCGGTCATCACAACGCTCATAATGAGCAGGGTCATGAGACCGGAGAGCTCCGACGGGTCAAAGGCTTTGTTGAGCGATACGATTATGAGGCATGGCAGGCTCACATCGATGACGAATTTCGACAGGGACGCTTCAAAATCATCGGGGAACATCTTCATTTTCCCGATAAAAAGTCCCAGGAACACGAGAAGGGAAATCTCAAGGGCGAGTTTTAAGGCAAGCATTTTTGATCATCTCCAATACAACTACAAATATATGGAACGGAGGGATAATTGTCAAGAAAAATGTCGGGGGAGAACGGATATAGACAAGGGATTCTGTCATCATTTACTAAAGAAAAAGGGCTGCCGGTGCACTATTCCGACAGCCCTGAGTTTTTGTCCCACCTTTTAAGATGGGCATTTAAGAAAGAAAGGAAAGAAGAAATTATGAAGAAAACAGTAACATATTTTGACCTTTTGCTCTCATTCCGGCACTAAAATGAGTTCCAAGTCTTCATTTGCCTGTTACGCTTATTTAGACGCTGCGCGGTTATGATTTGTTCCCGCTTTTTATAAAAACATTTTTTGATAGTTTTTACCGTGTCCGGTCTCCTCATTGCATTATATGCGGGAGCGGCGGGAATGTGAAAAAACAGAGTCAGGATAACAAAAGAGGGACAGCCGCGAGGGCTGCCCCTACATTATTGAGAATTACAGTTACTGAATATCCGGGTTAAGCACCGTTTACAGTTACCGGGCGCGAAGCTTTAACTCAATACTGTACTCTGTGCGTAACATAGTTCTTTTTGATGCTATTTCTTTCAAGAAAAACGAAGACATACCAGTTAAGCACCGTTTACAGTTACCGGGCGTGAAGCTCCGATTTACCGCCGGATTTGTGCGTGATAAAGTTCTTTTTGATACTTTTTCTTTCAAGAAAAACGAAGACATACCAGCTAAGCACCGTTTACAGTTACCGGGCGTGAAGCTTTAACTCAACACCGTACTCTGTGCGTAACAAAGTTCTTTTTGATACTTTTTCATTCAAGAAAAAGTATTTCAAGAAAAAGTATTACCGCCAGTATTCAAAGTCCAGATTATACATCCTTACGGTGTCGCCCTCTTCGATACCCATCTGCTCCAGCTTGTCGTACAGGCCGGAATTGCGGAGGCTGCGGTCAAAGTACATACGGGATTCATAGTCGGAGAAGTTGATGTTGCGGACAAGATGCTCCAGCCATTCTCCCTCCACAGACCAGACATTGCCCTCATGGGTGATATTCAGATCATCGATGGAGGCGATCTCCGGCATGACCTCAACGTAATCGGGCTCAAATACCGCGATGGGCGGCAGGGTGGTAAGCTGCCTTGCGGTTTCGTTCACCAGCTCCCGGACGCCCTGATGGGTGGCGGCGGAAATTTCAAACAGGGTATAGCCGCGCCCGGTGATGTACTCACGGAATTTGTCCCGAAGCTCCGGATCGTAAACCATGTCGCATTTGTTGGCGGCCACGATCTGGGGGCGCTTTGCCAGCTCCGGACTGTAGCTCTCAAGCTCGGCGTTGATGGCCTCAAAGTCGGCGATGGGGTCTCTTCCCTCGCTGCCGGAAACGTCAACAACGTGTATGAGCAGGCGGCACCTGTCAACGTGGCGGAGGAAGTCATGACCTAAGCCGGCACCCTCGCTGGCGCCCTCGATTATTCCCGGAATGTCCGCCATGACGAAGGAGCTGCCCTCGGCGGCATAGACAACGCCCAGCTTGGGGTAGAGGGTGGTGAAGTGATAGTTCGCGATCTTGGGATGAGCCTTTGACACAACGCTTAAGAGTGTGGATTTGCCCACATTGGGGAAGCCCACAAGGCCCACGTCGGCAAGGAGCTTCAGTTCAAGGGTGATCTCCCTGTACTCGCCGTTAAGGCCGCTTTTTGCGAATCTGGGAGCCTGACGGGTGGGTGTGGCGAAATGCTGATTTCCCCAGCCGCCGAGACCGCCCTTTGCAACCACGAAGGGCTCACTGTCGCAGAGGTCCTTGATTATGCCGCCGGTGGCGGTGTCGCGGACGAGAGTGCCCACGGGGACGCGGATCACAAGGTCTTCGCCGTCACGGCCGGAGCAGCGCTTGCCGGAACCGTCACTGCCGTTCTGGGCCACGTATTTTCTCTTATAGCGGAAGTCCATAAGGGTGGACATGTTGGGGTCGGCCCTGAGGATAATGCTGCCGCCTCTGCCGCCGTCGCCTCCGTCGGGGCCTCCGTTGGTGACGTACTTCTCCCGGTGGAAGGAAACCACGCCGTTTCCGCCGTTGCCTGCCCTTACTGTAATATTGACTTTATCTACAAACATGCTTTATCATTCCATTCTGATTATTTGCCTGTAAGTATACCAAATCTGACGCAAAAATTCAATAAAATATCTGTTGTAATCCGCATAAAATAGTATTATAATTATGGGCTGAGCATAGGCGAAAACCGCCCGGCGCTGCCGGGCTCGGCCCGTGAGGGAGTTTTTCCTGACCCGGCGGTCGGGTCTGAAGCATGGAGTTTATTATATAGTTTGTGGAGTTGTTATGAAGTCTGAACTTGGAAAATACATCACATCGGGACAGAGAGGTCATCTTGTAGGCATCGGGGGCGTTTCCATGTCCCCTCTGGCAAGAGTGCTCATCGGTATGGGCGCGCCCATTACCGGCTCTGACATTAACGACAGCAAAGCGGTGAAAGAGCTGCGTGATCTGGGTGTTAAGGTGTATATCGGTCACTATCCGGAAAACGTGGAGGGAGCGGGCTATATTATCCGCACCGCCGCTGCCCATGACGACAACCCCGAGATCAGGGCTGCCAGAGAGCAGGGCATCCCCGTTTTTGAGCGGGCGGAGGCCTGGGGCTACATCATGCAGAGCTATAAGAACGCCGTCTGCATCTCCGGCACCCACGGTAAGACCACCACTACGTCCATGGTGACCCACGTCCTTATGGAGGCACAGCTTGACCCCACTGTTATGATCGGCGGTACGCTGCCCCTTCTCCACGCGGGCTACCGCATCGGCGGGGGAGACACCATCGTTCTGGAGTCCTGCGAATATTATAATTCATTCCACAAGTTTTATCCCACCATCGCCGCTGTGCTGAACGTGGAGGAGGATCATCTGGACTTCTTTAGGGACATTGAGGAGATCAAAGCGTCCTTCAGGACCTTCGCGTCCCTGGTGCCGGAAAACGGCACTGTCATCGCCAACGCGGATGATAAGAACACCATGGACGCGCTGGCTGGAATAGACCGGAATCTCATAACCTTCGGCGTGGAGAATGACGCCGACGTGACGGCGAAAAATATAAACATGTCCGCCGTCCATACGGATTTTGACGTATATTACAGGGGCGAATTCTATGCCCATCCCGTGCTCCACATTCCCGGCATCCACAATGTGAAGAACGCACTTGCCGCCGCTGCCGTGGCAATCACACTGGGCATCCCGGCGAAGGCCGTGGAGACCGGGCTTGAGAAGTTCGGCGGAGCGGAAAGACGATTCCAGTACAAGGGCGAATACAACGGCGCCAGGGTGTACGACGACTACGCCCACCATCCAAGCGAGCTCCACGCACTGCTTGACGCGGTCATGTCCCTGGGCTACAGGCGTGTGCTTCTGGCCTTCCAGCCCCACACCTACACAAGAACAAAGGCCCTGTTCGACGATTTCCTCAGTGAGCTCAAACGGCCCGACAAGGTGTACCTTGCCGAGATATACGCCGCCCGTGAGAAGAACACCATCGGCATTTCCTCCAACGACCTGGCGGTGCTCATAGACAACGCCGAGTATTTCTCCACACTTGACGAGCTTGCGGAGCAGCTCAAAAAGGACGCGGGGGAGGGTGACATCATCCTCACCGTGGGCGCAGGCGATATTTACAAGGTCGGCGAAGCGATAGTTAAATAATGAGTCTGGACTAAACGGATAAACAAAAGGACCTCGGTGAAAACCGGGGTCCTTTTTGTATCGTGGAGCTTTGCGAAGGGGCAGAAAAGCCGGAGAAGGGGAAAAACTGCAGCTGACGGGCGGTCTATTCCGATGAGAGAGCGGTGCCGGGGTAGTACCAGGCAAGTATTTCACGGTAGGTTTTGCCGCTCTCTGCCATGGCGTTTGCCCCGTACTGACTCATGCCCACGCCGTGGCCGTAGCCCGTCACCGTGAAGCTCACGCCGTCGTCGGTGCGCCGAAGCTTTATATCAGTGGAGCGCAGGTCGAAAAGCCGGCGAAGCTCCGTCCCCGTGACTGTCACGCCCCCCAGCTTTACCGTTAAAAGCCGCCCGCTGTCGGAATACACCGGGTCGGCTATCCAGTCCTGTTCGGAAAAATCAGCGCCGGGGTGACTGCTTCGCACCGTATCCTTAAAGCTCGACGACGAGACGGTGACGGTGGATATGTAATTCGGCACCTTTTCCCCGTCCTCCATACTGTCCACCGGGACGAGATAGGGGACGGGGGAGCCCCACACGTTTTCAGGCGCTTCGGTTTTGCCGTTTGACGAGGAGTGGAACACGGCAAGGATGGGGAGGCTGTCATAGGTCAGGTACTCTCCGTCGGTAGTGGTGACGGCGTCGGTGATCTTTTCAATGTTGACGCCATAGTCATCGCCCCATTTGGCCTTCAGCTCATCGGTGTCCTTATAGGCCTTGCAGCATTTTGAGTCGCCGCACACGTCCGCCTCGGGGTGATTTGAGGAGGGCTCCACCTCCATCTTGTACAGGGTGTAGGTCCTTGCCGCCACCGCCTGAGCCATTAGAGCGTCTGGCTCAAAGGAAGCGGGCATTTCCGCACCAACAACGCCGATCAGGTAGTCGCGCATTGAAATGTCAATGACCTCGCCGCCGGTTTTGAGCTTTATCATTGTTTCCGCGTCGTGATTTGCGGGCTGTTCCGGCTCGGCGACGGCAGGCTCCGGTATGACCGGCGGTTCAGACGATTTCTCAGACTCCCGTTCCGGCGCCGCTAATGGGCGGCCGGCGGAGAAGGCGATGGGGAATATCAGGGCAAAAAGGGCTATTATCACGGATATAAAGACTGCGGGTTTCAATTTGAATTGCTCCTTTTCAGGTAATCGTTGACGCGGCGGCGTTTTTGATGTAAAATATTTCAAGTGTGTTCCATATAATAATACTGTGATAGGTAGGTTATTATGCGTAAAAATGTTATCATTACGTCCGGGCTGACACTTGCTGCCGGTATTGCGGGCGCTTTCCTGAGATGCAGGGAGATGAATACGGTTTTTGAACCGGGCACGGGGCTTCCGATTAAAAACGCGCCGGTGTCCATGATCCTGATCGGTCTGTCCGTCCTGGTGATCATCGCGGCGGCGGTTTATGCTTTCACCGCGGGGAAGAGCCTTTCCGATGTAAAGAAGGATGATGCCTTCAATGTGGGCAGTATCCTTGTGCTGGCCGTTGTAACGGTCTGCGGCGTGATCATGGTCCTGGGTGCCCTGGGGAACTACATCCTCGACACAGGGGAGAAGGAGATTTTCAGGATCGCGTACCTTATCCTCGGCGCCGCCTCGGGTGTTGCGATAATTATGGCCGCCCTCAGCGCCTACAGAGAGGACAGCGGGAATTACGCGAAGCTCTATATTCTGCCCACCCTGTTCATGTGCCTCTGGCTGGTGATGACATATAAGGACAACAACACCAATCCCGCCCTTGTGGAGTACAGCTACAAGTGCCTCGCCACAGCCGGCGCGGCAGCGGCGTTCTACTACGAAGCCGGTTACGGTTACGGCAAGGCAGCGCCGAAGCGCACCGTGGCGGCACATATCATCGGCGCGTTCTTCTGCCTTGTGGCTTTGGGCGCCGCCGGGAATATTGCCCAGGCCGCAGTTTTTGCCGTGACGGCAATCGTGCTTCTCGTAAATCTGTGCCTGTTTGTGAATGCGCCGAAAGAACCGGCAAAAGCTCAGGAAGCGGAAGCAGAGCCCGAAGCAGCAGAGGAAGAACAGAAGACTGAAACAGATTCCGAGTAAACTGAAAAAACAGAACCGCAGCGATCAGTTTCGCTGCGGTTCTTTTCGGTCTTGACTCTGTTTTACATTTCCGTGATGGCTTCCTGGGATACGACCTTTATTCCTTTTGTTTTCAGGGCCCTGGATGCGGCGGAGGGGTCGTTCACGCGGAAGATGATGTAGGCGTTCCTGGCATTTTCCTTTGCAAGGAAGGCGTACATATACTCGATGTTGATGC
>JAFRUW010000023.1 GCA_017438675.1 Oscillospiraceae bacterium
CCATGCAGCTCGCGGCAGCGGACTGGAACGGCGACGGACTGGTCAACAACTCCGACCTGGTTCAGATCGCAAGATACATAGTAAGCGAACAGGGATAAAGCCGGAATAACCGAATTTTTTGTACGGGCGGGCCTTTGTGCCCGCCCGTCAGACTGTAGACAAACAAAGATTACGAGAAAAAGCTTCGCAGAATTTCGCCGCCGCAGCGGCGAAACAAGGTTAAATCCATTTTTCCCGGGAGCATGTATCACGGGAAAAATACAGGAAAGCCGCAAACGTGCAAATTGAATTATCCTCCTTATTACATCAATTTGAAGCCCAGCAAAGCGGGTTCAAATTGAAGAGGAGGAGCGACGCAGCGGGTGAGCTTTCTCGTTTTACGAGGAAGCGAGCTTAGCGCAGTCCGCGACGACGAGCGATGCAGCGGCGCATAACCCCTACTCAAAATAAATCGCAAGATTTGTTTTGAAGCATGTCGACTTTGTCGACATGCTCAGGCTGCCTCAAACCGAGGCAGCCTTTATCATTTCTATTCTATACTGTTCTGACCTGTCTGTATCTCCTCATAAGCCGTATAGTCCGTTATGCCTTCGCCTGTATTCGGCACAAAGCTTGAGTATACGAGGTCGGCGGAAAACAGGAGAAGCAGTACGACGCAAATCGCTGATATGATTCTGGGCTTCACCTTAGACCACATGGTATCAAGCGCCGGGACAAGAAGATATACAGCAGCCATACCGCCCAGGGCAAAGACAAGAAGTCCCTCGCCGCAGATACGCCCGTTAAGATTCAGAAAGTACCCGGTGTAATCCCACCAGCGCATGCCCTTGGTGAGTTCAAGGATCAGAGACGAAAAATACTCAAGAGCGCCGCAAAGCAGGACAATCAGGACGACCTCGGTCAGTGGTTTGTTGCGCCATCTGGCCAGGAGCACAATTATCATGACCACGCCGCCGCCGTAAATAGGCAGCCACGGCCCGTGCATAACACCGCGGTTGACAAACACGCCGTCTGCCACCAGGTGTAGTCCGACCTCCCATATCCAGCCTACAAAGCAGAAGGAGAAAAAGATCAGAACAATGGACCACAATGTATATGTACGGATAGATCTGATACCCTTAACGATCAGATTGTTTTTGTCATCCCACAGCGGATTCAGCCGCTGCGGATAGATTTTCCATTTAATGACAGCCCTGTCGTTTACTATCTGCTGACGGCGGTTGTCCACTTCGTCATACATCTTCTTTTCCTCAAGAGAGCCGACCCACAGGCCGAAGTTTTTGGCTATGAACGCTCTGACCGGAGGAAGAGTCACGCGGTTTTCGTCGATAAAACGCTTCTGCTCCTCAATATCCTTATACGTCTGCCTGAGAAGGGATTCCTCGGCATACTCATATAGATACTTATCATTCAGCAGCTCTGCGTTTTCAATGTTTTTTTCTATCGCCTCTGCGCGCACTTCCGTATAAAACTCGGTGTGGGTTGCCACCCTGTACGGAAGTGCCCACACAACGTCGGAAACGCTGAAGGTGATTATTCCCAGCAGATACCAGCCGATAAAGGAAAGCTCCATTTTGAAGCACTCCATTTTGTGGCCGTCCATCATCCTGCGGGAAAGGGTGATGGCCTCCATAGGCTTGATATCGGGATTCTCCGCCACTATATACGACACAAGGAAGTAGGAAAAATACTTGATAACGCCTCCCACTATGGTAAGCGACCAAAGCGTCAGCAGAACTGTTTTTAAAAGCATCGTAAGGGACGCCCTGATCCATCGGTGGACAAGCTTGAGATGCATAAAATGTGCCACTGGAAATGTCTCATAAAGGCGGGACTCCAGGAATGCCCTTCTGAGTACTGCGGAGTAGGTATTCCTGATGAAGATCCAGAACAGAACAAACAGCAGCAGCGTGAAGAATACAACGATTGCCGAAGCTATCCTCGTCGAGTGGGTTATGGAATGAATACCGCTGAAAATCAGGATATACAACTGACCGGAGGAGATGGTATTGGCGATGGCGGCAAAAATTCCGTTGTTCCTGCCGACGACGCTGTTTGTCATCTCGCTGTTCTGGTATTCCTCAAGCTGTTCGGCCGCTTTGATCCTGCCTGCGGCGATATTGTCCTCAATAAGATCCTGCAGGACCTTGTCC
>JAFRUW010000024.1 GCA_017438675.1 Oscillospiraceae bacterium
ATATACGCCAGCCATAACAGCCCAGATTACAGGCGACTGATTCTTCCGCAACCCCATTGCCGCAAGAACAAGGGCTGGCCAGACCAGAAGGTATGAGACCCACCAGATGCTGAATCCATAAAAAATGTCCTCCAGCATGATATAAACACCAACAGTATAGAGCGCTTGCCAACCGAAAAACACTGTTGTCAGAATAATGAGCAACGCATTCAAATTGATGTTCGGCAGTGAGGACAAAGCAACCTTTGTTGAGAACATCAGTGCAGCCATCAGGGAAAGAATACAAAGATTGAAAATGGACAGTTTATCCGATGGTATATGTGAATTCATAGTGATCGCCGTCTTCTATCAAAGTGTCATCTACACCGGTATCCAACCATTCTCCGCCTTTGGTAAGGCACCACCAGGATTGATCCCGATCCCAGTCTGCTGTTTCACCGTCCACAGTGAAAACCATAAGCCCATAAACGCTGTCTTCGCCGGCAAGGAGTCCGTCTATCTGTTCCAAAGCTCCTCTGAGATTATCGGAGCTTGTCGAGATATTAAAAGAAGCGTATGTACCGTCTCCATGGAAAACGTTCAGAGTGATTTCTTTTAGGCCTGGATGCGGTTCCGGACGGTTGAAAAACCAAATAAGAAAGACAAATAGAATTACAACGAGAAAGCCAAGGACTGCAACAAGCGGTTTCTTTTTCATGTTTCAAAGCTCCCTTGAATTTGAAAAGTCATGGCGAGTCAATAAAGTCGTTTCGTAATCTATCGCAAAGGCATTAGAGGCTGACAAAGGCCGGAGCTTATAAAAGGGAGAATAGATATTATAAGGTCAGATTCCCTTTTGAACAGATTCGATATACTCTTCACCGGGACCATCATATACTGCTTTATCGAAAGCGGCTATGATCCCGCCTTTTAACTTCTCAAGGGAATCTCCCGGATGGGCTTCAAAATACTTTTTCCCTTCGTAATATACAGAAGGAACATAATGGAGCCCACATTCTAGCCTTCCGCGGCAAGGCGGAAGACCCGGCGGATGCCCTCCAGTGGGTAATCCACGAAGCGGCCGTCGGAGATCATAGCGGCAACCTCCTCCTCACCGAACCAACGGGCCTCGGCCACCTCCTCCTCTTCCAGGGAGAGGGCCTCGGGATCCGCCTCCGCCCGGGCGAGGTAGTAGTCGTCCAGTACGTATGAGAAGGGCTCGGTGAACAGAAACCGGAGCGCCTCCTCTTCCAGGGAAAGCCCCAGCTCTTCCTCCAGCTCCCGGCGGGCCGCCCGGAGGGAGCTCTCCCCGCTGAGGACAAAGCCCCCCGCGCTCAGGTCCCAGCAGCCGCCGTAGTGCTTCTTGGCGGGCTGTCGCCTCTGGCAGAGCATCTCGTTCTTTCCGTTCAGCACGCATACGTGGGCCACCAGCAGCCGTTCGTCCCTCTCCAGAGGTTCGCCACGGCGGACAAGTCGGCCGGTGGGCCGGTGCTGAGGATCGTAAACATCTATGATTTCGTCTGCGGAATACTGTTCCCGGATCTCATCCATGCTGCTGTCTCCTTCTTTACCGCGAGGAGCTCCCGCTAGCGCGGAAGCACCTCTCCAAATTCCCCGCGCCGTCCCGGTCATCCGCCGCTCCGCGGTGATGCCGTGCCGCTCCACGAAGGCGGGGTTAATCTCTTCGGCGGTGTTCTGGTTCAGGCCAACGACGACGGTGCTGGCGTTCTGTCAGAGGAGGAGCCAGTCCCCCTTTAGGCAGTGCTCCAGCAAATACTGCTCAGGGCGAGGTTGAAGCACGGGTCAACGGAACCCGTTTCCGGATAGTGTACGGGCATAGGGCATCCGGTCCGGCCCTCAGGCCTTCTTCGCCAGGGCCTTTTCGAGGAAACGCTGCTTCTTGATGATGAAGCGCTCGTGAGTACCTTGGCCGATGAGCCCGCATTCGTCGTAAGCCCGGACCTCGAAGACCAGGCGGCGTCCGTCAATCTCCGTC
>JAFRUW010000025.1 GCA_017438675.1 Oscillospiraceae bacterium
ATAGAGCTGTAAACCCCGGATTACATTAATACGGAATAATATCCTTCGGCACACAAACGGCCGTTGATTTATGGGAATAAAAGGTTTATATTGCTTGTCTATCATAATCGGTCGCCTGTCGTGTAACAGACGGCTGATTCTTTGTTTCTGCCTGACACAACGGTACACATTTAACCCGGTACCAACGGTATCTGAAACGGTATGAACGGTCAGATCGGATTCTTGTCTTTGTCCGCCCGGCGTGATATTATTATATGTGGTATAATTATAGAAAGATAATCCTACAGGGGTGATGGAGAAGTGAGAGCAAACTTAGCTTATTTTTTATATGACCTTGTGACTGTCATAACCGGAATACTGCTTTTAAACGATGTGGAGCTGTCGAAGCGAAACATTATCCGACGGGGATTTGAGATACTTCTCTGGGCTGCGGTGTCCGCCGCGCTGTTTTTCGGATTAATGAAGCTGTTTCACACTTACAACTGGCGCGATCATTTCGTCAGCCGCATCACCGTTGCCGTTTCCCTATCATTTTATGCACTTATTTTCAGCAGATATAATATTGAAACCAAGATCACAGCTATCTGCGTCCTGTACACGGCCACCTTCCATCTGGAATTTATCCGCATTCTCATTATGGGCGGCCCCGTAACCGACAACGTATTAAGGTTTATTCTCGGCTTCCTTGTCTACACAGGCTTTATTGTGGGCACCGCGCTGTTCATCCGTCGGTTCAGCGTAAAAGACAAGAAGTCCACTCCGAGGCTTTTCTGTGTTATCGTCCTGCTCACCACCGCTTTCAGCGAGTTCTGCAGTCTGGGCCTCAGCGTAACCCTGCATTTAGGCAATCTTTCAAAAGCCAACTCCACGATGCTCGGATTTCTTATCCTGGGCGCAACATTTTATATCTTCAACATGCTCATCTACTACCTGTATTATGTGATGACCACCGACTATTCCCGTCGGGGTGAGATGGCGCTCCTTCGTCAGCGTCAGGCTGAGAGCGTTGCTGAGCTTGAACGGGCAAACCGACTGTATGACGAGATAAGCGTTATGAGACATGAATACAAAAACCGTATCCTGAGTATGGATATACTGCTCAAGTCAAAGCAGTACGACAAGCTGGAAAAGAACTTCCGCAAATACATTTCCGCCGACGCGGAGGTCATGAACGTCATAAACTGCGGAAACAGGGTGCTTAACTGCATCTTTAATGTAAAGCGCAACGACTGTACGGCCAATAACATAACCTTTGATGTACTGGCGGCAGTACCGGCAGAGATGTCCTTTGAGGACGCTGATCTGACAAGCCTTCTTGTCAATCTCATCGACAACGCCATGGAGGGAACGGCTGAATCCTCAGAGCCTTCGGTTTCGGTCAAAATGAATGTAGAAAACAACTATCTGTTTATAACTGTTATTAACCCCGTGTCCGATGACGTTTTGGGAAAGAATCCCCAGCTGTCCACAACGAAGAAGGATAAGACCGTCCACGGAATAGGGTTAAGAGTTGTAAAGAACATAGTTGACAAATACAACGGACATTTGAAATTTGAACAGCAGGAAGGCACGTTCATCACGAGCCTCATGCTTGAGATTCCCGATTCAGGTATAAACGGTATTTGAAACGGATCGGATGATTCTTGAGTTTTTTTCTGTGAAGCAGTAAAATATAATCGATAATAATCATAATAGGGGGTTACAACATGAACAGACTCCGCATAGCCGCCTGCGACGATGAGCCTGAGATTCTGGACGGTTTTGCGTATATCATAAGGGAATGCTTCGCCTATCACAATGTCTCTGTAGAACTGGATAAATACACGGATCCAACGGCATTGGCAAAAGCATTTAAGGTCGGAAGATATGATCTCCTTTTTCTCGATATAGACATGCCGAAGATCAACGGTATCGCCCTTGCGCGTAAGCTGAGAGAGGCGGGGAGCAAAGTGGATATCATATATGTATCCAGCAAAGAGAATCTTGTATTCAAGGTTTTTGACGTTCATCCCTTCTCCTTTATCCGAAAGAACAAGTTTTTTGAGGAGATCGGGGGAGTTATACGCCTCTATTTATCAAACAGATCGGATGATAATATAAACAAGCTGGTGATAAACAGCAAAAGTGGAATTGTTGCCTTCGATCTGACAAACGCAATTTATATTGAGAGTACCGGAAAGACTCAGACAGTGTATTATTCCGGCGGTCAGCCGTCTGCGGAGATAAAGGTCACTATGCAGGAGCTGGACGAAAAACTGACTGAAAAGGGGTTTATCCGTGTCCATCGCGGCTTTCTCGTCAACTATAAATACATAGCTTCTATAAAGGACAATATGATCCTCCTTACCACCGGCGGGGACGTACCAATGAGCCGTCGCTCGGCAGGTGAGGTGAAGGACAGATACCTTCGCTTTATGAAGTGGGACAACACGACCTTCTGCTGAAGGTTTCATAATAGAATAAATTGATAAAACGCAGCGCCCTGGGGAAGAACCCGCAGGGCGCTGCGTTTTATTTGAATATCTATTGTAACATTCTGTTTAGAATGCTTCTACAACAAAGCGGGCCATGAGGATCAGATCCACGTTGTTGATCTCGCCGTTCCGATTGAAATCGGCAGCCTTCTTCTGAGTGTCGGTAAACTCAACGAGACGGACAAGGTAACGCGCGATCATGATGATGTCGCGGTTGTCAACGGAGCCGTCACCGTTTATATCGCCGGGGATGATCTTCTGTACAGTGATGCTGCCGTTTACGATGTTTACAGCTACCATTTCGCTGTTCTCGTTAGCTGTGTTCACGTCACTGTAAGTTGCTGTAACGGGATATACTCCGTTGGGAGCGTTATCGGCAACCTTAGCTGTCAGTGAGAAGATGATACCCTCGCTTATAACGTTTGCGTTATTGCTCCAAAGCACCTTATAGCCGCTATCTGTCTCGCGGATCTCGTAATGACCGCCGAATACGGCGCCGCCGTCCTGTACATCAGTGATGGTAACATAGTCGGTATCGCATTCGATGTAGAGAAGGTAGCCTGCGATACCCTTGTTGTTCTTGATTTCAACATTTACAGTAACTTCCTCGCCCGGCTCTGCCGCAACATTGCCTATAACGATGTCTGCCGCTTCTTCTGATACGGCGGGAGCCACGTCTACTGTCAGCTTTCGAATGAGATCCCTGTCGATGTCGGAGGATGTGGCAATGAAGAAGCTGCGGTCGCCTTCGATAACAGAGTACTTGTCCTTTGTTCCGTCGGAACGTGTTGTAAGCTCGCCGTCTACATCCCAGTAGGAAAGTGCTCTCTGGTTAACATGGATCGTAACCGTGTCGCTCTCGCCGGGGTTCAGAACCTTTGTTCTCTCATATCCGACAAGCTGATACTTTGCCTGCTGGATGCCGTCGATAACAGGGAAGTAATCCGCGTATGTCGGCGCACCGACCACAGAGTTGCCTTCTTCATCAGTCATATCGGCGTACTCGTCGTATGTATATCTCCAGCTCTCAGCTACATCATAGGGGCTATAGATCGCGCCTTCCAGGTTCTCGGCAGCGCCGATGTATACCTGAGGCGCCTCGGATGCGGGAGCGGAACCGGTGTTTGTTACCTTTACAGCGATGTCGTAGCCGTAGGTATCAGCGCCTTCCGCAGCGGGAGTGATGCTCTCTACTTCATAATCGAAGCTGGTGTATGTGAGACCGTAGCCGAAGTCATACAGTACCTTATCCTGGAGGTCTGCTGCGTCATACCACTTGTAACCTACATAGATACCTTCCTTAAGCTCCGTGCTTACGCCGCCGGCTGTGGGGCCGCCGGATACATAGCCGTAGCCTACGCCTCTGCCCTCCGTGTTGATTTGTCTCTGATCATAATCATCGTTTATCGGCCATGTTACGGACAGCTTGCCGGTGGGGCTTGACTTGCCTGACAGAAGATTTGCAATTGCCGTACCGCCGCCCTGGCCCGGGAGCCACATTTCGAGGATGGCCTCAACGGTGTCGTTCAGAGCGTACTTTGTGATGTCTACCGCTACTGCGGAGGAAAGAACGATGATGACCTTATTTCCTGCAGCTTCCGCCTTTGCGATTGCCGCATCCATCATTGCAATCTGGTTTGCGGGCAGATCGTTGCCGCCGTCCATCTCGTATGCGAAAAGGATGACTTTGGTGTTCTCGACGCCTGCCGCTTCAATAGCGTCGTTTGCGTTGGCGGTCTTCTGGGAAGGAGTGATCCATGCAAGGCGGACCTGCATGTCCTTAACGCCTCTCTGATAGCTGTAAGAGTCGGAAATCGCACCGTCCGCCTTTACAGTGATCCTGTAGACCTTACCTGCTTCCAGATCGAACTGGTTGTATGTGCGAGGGCCGCTGCTGCCGCCGCCGCAGGGATTCTGCTGGGGAGCTTCATATCTTCCGTTGTATTTACCGCTACTGGGGATGTCCATGCCTGTTTTGGTAGTAACTACGCTGTTATTGCCGTAGAAGCCTACGCCGATATCACCGCCCTCTGCGCCGATGCCTACATCAGCCATTGTGATGGTCTCATCATCCTGGATCTGCTCCATGTAGATGCTGCCGCTTATGGAGGTAGCAGCAATACCCTCTACAAGGATGGAGTATGTGCCGGTCTCCGGGGCCTTCAGATATGTTGTCCAGGTATAGTTGTGACCCTGATCGCCATATTCGAAAGCTGTACCGTTTGCTGCGTTTCTGTAGGTGATGGAATTTGTTGTAAAGTCAATATTTGCGTCAACGGTATTGACCTCTTCGCCGTAGCCGTTTGTACCTGTACGCACAACGCCGTTTTCGGTTGCTGCCTCATTCCTGTACAGATACTCTGCGGGGATTGCAGTGCCGCCGATATCCTCGTATACGTAGTTGTTGACGGTGGCATGCTGCATCACATCTCTGAGGCCGTCCGCGGGGCTGTAGCTTAGACCTACAAGCGCGCCGAAGGAGCATTCGTGCTGATGACCCGCGATGAGGTATTCGGAGCCGAGGCCGATAAGAGCGATGTTTGTGTCCTCGGTATCCTTGAGGGGAAGGGCGTTGTTTTCGTTCTTGAGAAGAACGGCGCCCTTAGTTGCCATATCGATGGCGATTTCATTGTCCTCAGCAAGGAGACGCTGACGCGCTTCGCCGCGAACTGTGTCGGGAAGCTCAATGAGCATGGGAGGGTTGCTGTCAACCGCGACGCCCTGTCTGCCTACATAGACGAGATTCAGATAGCCGCATTCCGCAAGAGCCTGGAGAATGTAAGTGACCTGCTGATCGATATAATCCCAGGTGATGAGGCCGTTATCAAGAGCCTCCTGAAGGACCTCGGGGGAGTTTCTGCTGGAGTTGGGGGTTTCGATCGTGACGCCGTCGTCTGTGGTGAAATCATAGTTTCCGCCCCAGTCGGTGATGACAACGCCCATGTAATTCCACATATTGCGGAGCACGTCCTGAAGGAGGTAGCTGTCTTCACAGTCGGGAACACCGTTTACGGTGCCGTAAGCTGTCATGACGGACATTGCGCCCGCGCCTTCCTTGATCGCGGTTTCTGTGGAGGACAGGTACATCTCATGGAGTGTCTGCTCGTCGGCATTGCCGATGTTGCCGTAGTGCTTCAGACAGGTGATAACGTTCTCCTCTTCCATACCCAGTGACATCTGAGCGGTTGTAACGCCGGAGAGGTACCAGTCTTCACCGAACATGTCGCGCTGACGGGAGGTGGATAGTGTACGGATGATGTCGTTCTGGGAACCGAGCTGCATGTTGCCGGACTGAGCCTTGCCTTCCTTGCCGTAGAGGACGCCGCTCTGATAAGCAAGGTCCTTGTCGAACGCGGAAGCAACGGAGACCTCGTTAGACGGCCTTGTTGTCTCATATCCGGTGTTTGCGCGGACACCCATGGGGCCGTCAAACATTCTGATTGCGGGGATGCCTACACGGGCTACGCCGTACCAGATGCCGGTGCCCCATCTGCGCTCTTCCTTCTGGGAAGAGGTGTCGGCGCCCATAACGCCGTCGGCAGAGAGCATCTTCAGCTTCTCAGCCTTTGTAAGACCGCCGTTGGTCTCGTCGAGAAGAGCCTTGATCTTGATTTCTGTATTTTTTGCTGTATCCTGATAGAGAAGGTCTGCGGGATATTCATCCGGGAAATCGGCGTATGCGTAGCCTGCGGAGTCAGCGTAGATATAGTCGCTGATGGCCGCATAAGCGATCCCGGAGGTTGCCATGACTGCTATCACTGAAACGAGCATCGCCAGTGTAAGCATAAGGCTTATTATTCTTTTTGCCATTGAATATTTCCTCCTGTAGTAGTTTTTATTCTTTCCTGAATTCGGCAGAGCGTGAGTGATGCCGCACCTCCTTTTCCGCATATTTATGCCATGGTCATTTTCCATTATAATAATAATAAAAGTACCGATTCAACGAATCGGCACGAACTGCCTGTGTATGGGTACAGATGATACATATAATGGTACGAACGGTATCTGAAACGGAATAAATAACAAGAAACAAAACGAATGTCGCCTGGCAGACGACCGCTCCTGTCCGGTTTTGCGCTATACTGGAACCATCAGTAGTTCTTAGGGTGAAAATACAAACTAAGAACATTAACAGAGGCCTGTCGCTCTCCGCGCTGCGGAGACCGCGACACATGCAATAATCTCCATTCAGCCGTTTGCAGGAGCTTTTGCATGGATTTTTGCGGGGCAAACGGCAGAAAGGAGATATTATGTACGGAGCAATACTCGGAGATATGATAGGTTCACCTTATGAGTTTGACAGAAGTCCCAAGACAAAAGAATTCCCCATGTTCCGAAAAGACAGCTTGTTTACGGACGATACCGTGATGACTGTCGCAGTGGCGGAGGCGCTGATGAAAGTTGACGCGGACGCGCCGGAGGAGCAAATCTGCGAAGAGCTTGTATTTCAGATGCGCCGGTGGGGGAGAAGATATCTGAACGCAGGGTATGGAGCGCGGTTTATCGGCTGGCTGCTGTCAGGCGACCCGAAGCCTTACGGAAGCTACGGCAACGGTTCCGCCATGCGTGTATCATCCGCAGGCTGGCTCTATCCCGAGCTTTCAGAAACACGGAGGATTGCCCGGCTGACGGCGATTGTTACTCACAATCACCCCGAGGGTGTAAAAGGCGCGGAGGCAGCGGCGAGCGCTATTTATCTTGCGAGGACCGGCAGCGGCAAGGAGGAGATACGGGATTACACCGTCAGTGAATTCGGGTACGATCTGTCCCGGACCTGCGATACGATCCGACCCGCCTACCGTCACGTGGAAAGTTGTCAGAAAACCGTACCGGAAGCAATCACTGCATTCCTGGAGGGAACAGACTTTGAGGATGTGATCAGGACCGCTGTATCTCTCGGCGGCGACTGCGATACACTGACCTGCATCGCAGGCAGTATTGCGGAGGCCTTCTACGGCGTGCCGGAAAGCTATATACTGGAGTGCAGATCCCGTCTGCCTGATGACATGCTGAATGTCCTTGATCGCTTCGATACACGCATTGGCAGAACGACGTCAGAGGAAAACTGAGATACACAGATGGGGGAGGGCAGAATATTTCCGGACAGTTTCCCTGTTCCTGTTGCGGGTTATAAGCATTCATGATAATATATTTATCATAACATGATCCCAAACCCCGAATGGAGGCGGTACGATGAAACTGCTTTGGAGGCTCAGCAGAGAGGCTGTACGTTATCGTTCGCATTATGTTATCGCTATACTTGCGACCCTGGCGGTTACGCTGGTGAATCTTGCGGCTCCCAAGGTGCTCTCCGCTTTGACCGGAATAGTGGAGCGGGGCGTCACGGCGGAGGGACTGGAGAGGATAAAGGTACTGACAATAATTCTGATTTGCCTTTACCTGTCCCGTATAGCTTTCCGTTTCATGAGCAACTACATGGCGCACAAAGCCGCATGGAATCTGGTCGGCGACCTCCGCACTAAGACCTATGACAAGCTGGAGCGTATGCATCTTGGCTACTTCCACGATAAGGAAACAGGCGACCTGATGAGTCACATAGTGAACGATACCAGGGACTTTGAACTGCTGTATGCCCATATCATACCTGAAACCATAACGAATACCGTTACATTCCTGGGCGTGCTCGTCATGCTCCTGACCATAAACCCGAGACTCGCGTTTATAACCTGCGCGCCGATCCCGCTCATCCTGGTATCAGGCGTGATCTTTTCAAAGAAGGTACGTCCGTATTTCCGCATCTCCCAGAAGAAAATGGGCGAGCTGAACGGTAAGCTCCAGGACAACCTGTCAGGTATACACGAGATCCAGTCCTTCGGGCGGGAAGAATATGAGACCGGTAAAGTCAATGAGAAAAACTTCGCTCATGTGAAGGCCATGCTCCACGCTCTGAAGCTGAGCGCGATGTTCCATCCGTCGGTTGAGTTCATATCCTCTGTCGGGACGATCCTTGTGGTGGGCTTCGGCGGGTATATGGCGTACAGAAACGGACTTAATGTAGAGGATATCGTGGCGTTTTTACTGTATCTGAGCCTGTTTTACGCACCTGTAACGGGGCTTGCCATGCTCCTTGAGAATATGCAGCAGGCCATGGCGGGGGCTGAGCGTGTGATGTCCATTCTTGACGCGCCCTGTGAGATTCAGGATAAGCCCGGCGCAGATGCTCTGAACGAAGTCAAGGGTGAGATCGCATTTGAAAGCGTCAGCTTTTCCTATATAGACGGCATTGCCGTTCTCAGTGATGTATCGTTTATCTGTAAGCCCGGTGAGATGGTTGCCTTAGTTGGCCCGACCGGTGTGGGCAAAACCACGATCACTCAGCTGATTTCCCGTTTTTACGAGCCGGACAAGGGCCGTATTACTATAGACGGGAAGGACATACGCGACGTGACTATTGAGAGCCTTAGGCAGAATATTTCCGCGGTTATGCAGGATACATTCCTGTTCAACGGTACGATAGGGGAGAATATCAGCTATGCCAGACCCGACGCAACCGCCGAAGAAATAAAGAAAGCTGCCGAGGCCGCGAACATAAGCGCTGAGATTGACGCCATGCCCCAGGGGTATGACACAATGGTCGGCGAGCGCGGACTGCGTCTGTCGGGAGGACAGAAGCAGCGTATCGCCATAGCAAGGGCCATCCTTCGCAAATCTCCGATAATCGTTCTGGATGAAGCCACCGCGGCGGTGGACGTGGAAACGGAGCAGCAGATAAAGGGCGCGATAAACTCCCTCACCGGCAAGCGAACCATCATAGCCATAGCTCATCGCCTGTCAACAATCCGAAACGCCGACCAGATACTTGTCATAGAGGACGGCAAGGTCAAGGAAAGAGGTACCCACGAGGAACTGCTGAAGCTCGGAGGAAGCTATGCCAGAATGAACGAAGTGCAGTCATGCGGGTATTAGCATTTGCTGCAGCTTATTGAGAACGTAAACTCTGACGGTTTATAAAAATACATATAAATTACAAAGCCCTGCCGATGTTTGTCGGAAGGGCTTTCTGTATGGAACGGCGCATAAACGGTACTGAAGCAGGAACAGCAGGCAGCGGCGTTCAGCCGCCTGTTTTCGACAATTGCCATTCTTCCTTTGTCAGCCTTGAGATATGCTCAGTGAGGATCTCGTCCGTTTTTTCCCAGTACAGGTCCCGGTTCGTGTGATGATAGATAAACCCGCACTTCTCCTGCACACGCCTTGACTTTTCATTTCCGTCAAAGTATCCGCACCAGAGCGTTTGAAGATTGCAGTCATCAAAGGCGTGACGGATTATTTTTCTTACGGCTTCGGGAATAAGACCCTGGCCCCAGAAAGGCACGCCTATCCAATAACCGATCTCTCCCTCACTTTCAGGCAGACCTATGTTGCTGTGACTGCCGATCATGAGGCCGACGCTGCCGATGGGTTTGTTGTCCTCTTTCAGGCAGACGGCATAGGTTTCGGGTGCGGATAATACAGTCCGGATGATTTCTCGGCTGTTTTCAACACTTGTGTGAACCGGCCATCCGGCGGCGGGCCCGATCCGGCTGTCCTTCGCGTATTCAAACAGATCCCCGGCGTCAGCTTCTTCCCAGGGACGCAGAATAAGTCTGTCTGTTTTAAGTATCATGATCCATTCACCCCGTTTGTTTTAAGATTGCTTTGCACATAATGCGTGAAAATGTCAGTCAATGGCTGATCACTTAAAGAAATGGCATGACCCGAAGATCATGCCATTTCGTGAAAACTGTTCTTGTGTGTCCCGGACTGAATTCAGCCGATGATGACACGTTCTTACTTCGCCAGAACCTTGTTGAGTCTTGCGAATCTGGGAAGGCCGTTCTCAAGGGGACGGTCAGGCTCGCCCTGGATGAGGGGAAGAGCGTAGTCGATGAAGTCGGCGGTGATGCCGTTCTGAGCCTCGTTGATCCACTCAAGGGGCAGCTTCTTCTCATAGTTTGCGACAGATGTGAGGGGCAGGAGGACGTACTTGCAGTTGTACTTGCCGTCAACCATCTCACGCTGGAATGCGACCATCTTGCCGGTCTCGCCTGCGATTGCGCTTTCAACAGCGATCTTGCCTGCGTTGAATGCCTCTTCGATGTCGGTCTTGGAAGCAAGGTGTGCGCCGCAGCGCTGGAGGAGGGAAAGCTCGATGCCGCGAACCTTGGCGCCGGTCTTTTCCTTGATGATGTTTGCAAGGAGAGCTGCCAGACCGCCAAGCTGAGCATGGCCGAAGCCGTCAGTTGCGGAAGCCTTTGCTTCGCTTACAAAGCTGCCGTCGGCATAGTGGATGCCTTCGGAAACGGCTACGATAGCCTTGCCGTTCTTCTCATAGACAGCTGTTACGTCGGCAAGGAACTTGTCCATGTCGAAATCCACCTCGGGAACGTAGATGAGGTCGGGAGCGCAGCCTACTGTGCCTGCCAGAGCGGCAGCGGCGGTGAGCCAGCCTGCGTGACGGCCCATGATCTCGATAACAGTGATCATGCCGGTGTCATAAACTCTTGCGTCCTTGTAGATCTCGGCGCAGGATGTTGCGATGTACTTTGCGGCGCTTGCGTAGCCGGGGCAATGGTCAGTGCCGAAAAGGTCATTGTCAATGGTCTTGGGAACGCCCATGACGCGGCACTCATAGCCGGACTTGGACATGAAGCGGCTGACCTTGTCGCAGGTGTCCATGGAATCGTTGCCGCCGTTGTAGAAGAAGTATCTTACATTGTACTTCTTGAAGATCTCGAGGATGCGCTGATAGTCTGTGTCATCCTTGTCGGGATCTGCGATCTTGTATCTGCAGGAGCCCAGCTCGGAGGAGGGGGTGTAAAGCAGATACTCAAGCTCTTTTGCGTCTTCCTGGGACATGTCGTAGAGCTGATCATTCAGAACGCCCTTGATGCCGTGAGCCGCACCGTATACGTTGGTGATCTCGGGAGCGTCAAGCGCTGTTCTGATAACGCCGTACGCGCTGGAATTGATGACTGAGGTAGGACCACCGGACTGACCGATGATACATGCGCCTTCTAATTTACTCATTGTGATAGCCTCCTGAAGTATGTATTTGGTAATTGCGGTTTCTTGTCTCTATATTAACATACATTGCACATAAAAGCAAAGAGCAAATTGATAAAAATTTCTCTTGAAAAATCCCCATTTTATGGTAGTATAGTGTTATCAGAAATAATAACCTGATAGTTATTGCAAATATTTAAGGAGGATTGTATTTATGGCAATCGTAACATCAAAAGAAATGTTCAGGAAAGCTTATGATGGCGGCTACGCTATCGGCGCTTTCAACGTCAACAACATGGAGATCGTTCAGGGCATCACCGAGGCCGCTATCGAGCTCCGCGCACCCCTGATCCTTCAGGTATCCAAGGGCGCCCGCAACTACGCAAAGCACGTATACCTTATGAAGCTCATCGAGGCTGCTGTTGCTGACGCAGAGCAGACCGCAGGCTTTGATCTCCCCATCGTTGTTCACCTGGACCACGGCGACAGCTTTGAACTCTGCAAGAGCTGCATCGACGGCGGCTTCTCCTCCGTCATGATCGACAGATCCGGCCTTCCCTTTGAGGAAAACATCGCCATCACAAAGCAGGTCGTTGAGTACGCTCATGACCACGGCGTAGTCGTAGAGGCTGAGCTTGGTACTCTGGCAGGCGTTGAGGACGAGGTCAACGTATCCGCTGAGGACTCCTCCTACACCCGTCCCGAGGACGTTCAGGAGTTCGTAGAGCGCACAGGCTGTGACTCCCTGGCAATCGCAATCGGCACCTCCCACGGCGCATACAAGTTCACCGCCGCTCAGTGCACCCGCGATCCCGAGACCGGCAAGCTGGTACCTCCTCCCCTCCGCTTCGACATCCTTGACGAAGTCGCACAGAGACTGCCCGGCTTCCCCATCGTTCTCCACGGTTCCTCCAGCGTTCCCCAGGAGTTTGTTGACATCATCAACCAGTACGGCGGCAAGATGCCCGACGCAGTAGGCATCCCCGAGGAGCAGCTCCGTCAGGCAGCAAGAGGCGCAGTCTGCAAGATCAACATCGACTCCGACCTCCGTCTTGCTCTTACAGCAAGCATTCGCAAGCATTTCGGCGATCATCCCGAGCACTTCGACCCCCGTCAGTACCTCACCCCCGGCCGCGCCGCTATCAAGGCAATGGTCGAGCATAAGCTCATCAACGTCCTTGGCTGCGACGGCAAGGCTTAATAGCATAACAAAACAAAATGCTCCCTCTCGACTTGAGAGGGAGTTTTTGTTATAAAAGCATCCGCCGATCTCAGTTTCGGCGGATGCTTTGTGTATTGCTTTTTACGCGGTTTCGATGTCTCTTTCTGCCTCAAGATGAAGCTTTGCTACGGCGTCTTCACGCATTTTGTACTTCAGGATCTTACCTGCGGCGTTGGTGGGGAAGGAGTCCACAAAATCGACATACTTCGGCGTCTTGTGACGGGCCATGTGCTCCCGGACATAGGTCTTCATCTCGTCCTCAGTCATGGTTTCGCCTTCCTTCAGGATGACGCAGGCCATGATCTCCTCGCCGTACTGTTTGCTGGGAACGCCAATGACCTGTACATCGGACACCTTGGGATGGGTGTAGATAAATTCCTCGATCTCCTTGGGGTAGATGTTCTCACCGCCGCGGATGATCATATCCTTAAGGCGCCCGGTTATGCGGTAATTGCCCTCGGGTGTACGGCAGGCAAGGTCGCCGGTGTGGAGCCATCCGTCCTTATCGATGGCAGCGGCTGTCTCTCTGGGCATCTTGTAGTAGCCCTTCATGATGTTGTAGCCACGGGCTACGAACTCACCGTTTACATTGTTGGGCAGTTCTTCATATGTATCGGGATCCACAACCTTGCATTCGATCTCCGGAAGAGGACGGCCGACAGTTGCGACGCGGACCTCAAGAGGATCGTCGGTACTGGACATTGTGCATCCGGGGGAAGCCTCGGTCTGACCGTAAACTATGGTGATCTCGCTCATGTGCATTTTTTCC
This sequence comes from Oscillospiraceae bacterium, assembly GCA_017438675.1. Classification (GTDB taxonomy): domain Bacteria; phylum Bacillota; class Clostridia; order Oscillospirales; family Oscillospiraceae; genus SIG495. The sequence goes on from JAFRUW010000025.1 coordinate 13,472, forward strand.
ACAACGTCCTTCATTACGGCGATAGGACAGGGGGAACCGGCCATAATGCCTGTG